>JAUVYU010000117.1 GCA_030602935.1 Candidatus Bathyarchaeota archaeon
AGGACCTTGGCGATGCCGTAGAGCGTCCCCCCGGTCCCGATGGAGGCCACGAAGGCGTCGACCCTCCCCTCCATCTGCTCAAGTATCTCTCTCCCCGTTGTCAGATGGGCCCTCGTATTGGCGGGGTTGCTGAACTGCCTAGCCCACCACATCTTCGGCTGACTCCGCTCTATCTCATAACAAGCCATGCGGGTCCCGATCTCCACCTCAGCGCCGGCCACGCCGCTGCCCGAGTCGGCCTCCCCCTTCAGCTCATGGACTTCGGCCCCGTAGCTCTCCATGAGCCTTATCCTCTCAGGCGTCATCCCCTCGGGCATGTAGATGGCTACCTTGTATCCCCGTATGGTTCCCACGAAGCTGAGGGCTGTGCCCGTGTTCCCGGTGCTCGCCTCGATGATGGTGTACCCGGGCCCCAGCTTCCCCTCGTTCTCCGCCTCCCTGATCATCTCCAGGGCGATGCGGTCCTTGATGCTGCCGCTCGGGTTGAAGTACTCACACTTCACGAAGACATCCGCGGATCTTTCGCCTGCAATCTTATCCAACTTGACCAAGGGAGTGTTCCCAATTAGATCCAAAACACTGTCGACAGCCTTCATCTGCTCTCAATTAACAGCTTAGATATCTCTGCATAACTATTTTGCGCGCGCGAACAAGCTCTTGAGCGTGCGACCGAGTCTATCAGACTATCGGATCCTGTTCTTAAAAACTGACTCTCTTGGTCTTCGGCTTAGGAATATCAGAAAGATTCCAACGCCTATCATGGTAAACCCGAGACCCAGCAGAGACATTGACGTCACCATTTACACGAACCTTCGCCACTAAGTAAAACTCTCCTTCTTAAACCTTTCTGACCAGAATTCTACTTTGTATAGAGCGAAAGATGGGTTACAGCTTCATGACCCGGAGGGTCCTCTCCATCAGCCTCATCTTCGTGTCCATCTCGCAGAGGACGAACTTCATCACCATCTCCTCCGTCAGCCACCCCCGCTTGGTTATGAAGTCGATCATCTTCTCGTTCTTGAAGACGACGTCGCTCATCCTCCTCATCCTGAGAGAGTTCTCCAGCGTCTTCCCCAGCTGAGCCCTCCAGGCAGCCTCAAAACGGGTCAGCGGCTTCCCCTCCTCGAAATAGTCCGCGAGGACCTGTCCAGCGATCCTCCCACAGATCAACGCTGGAGGTATCCCGCCTCCGACAGTCGGGATCGTGTGGCCCCCCGCATCGCCGACAGCCAGAACCTTCTCGGTGCAGGTCCTCTCCATGGCGCCTCCCACAGGTATGAGACCGGCCTTTATGGCCGTGCGCTTCGCATTCTTGAGCTTCTCAGAGGAGATCGGGTGCTTCTCGACGAAGTTCCTCTGATAATCCCGGATGTTGAGCCCCTTCTTCATGAACGGTATCCTCACCCCCGTACCAACGTTGGCGACGTCGTCACCCTTGGGAATGATCCAGGCGTACGTCCCCGGGGCGATGTCCTCCCCGAGGTACATATCGACGTAGTCGGGGTCATGGTCCACGTTAACCATCTCATACTGGTAACCGACGCCGTAGTCGAGGGGGTCCCGGGAGACCGGCAGGCCCGCCCTCCGGGCGACAAGTGAATATGCTCCATCAGAGGCGACGATGGTCTTCGCCTCGATGTCCCTGACCCCAT
The DNA here is from genome assembly GCA_030602935.1 of Candidatus Bathyarchaeota archaeon. GTDB lineage: Archaea > Thermoproteota > Bathyarchaeia > TCS64 > TCS64 > BS750m-G28. Next base: position 1,653 of record JAUVYU010000117.1, read on the forward strand.
CGATGTCCTTGACCCTCACACCCCGTCCGTCCTTCAGGAGGTCTATCGCCTTTGTGAGGGTCGCAATCTCTGCTCCCGCCCTCGCCGCCTCATTGGCGAGATGCTTGTCGTAGAGCTTCCTCTCCACGGTCAACCCCCTGAACGGGACGGCTATCTCATGGTTGTTGGGGAAGACGAACTTGACGTACTTCGACCGGTTGACGATGCAGCTGCTGGGGGGATCAAAGAGTTTCTCCGCGTCGGGGACGCTCGGGGCCAGGCGCTTCATCTCCTCCAGGCTGGGGATGTACTCGCCGCACTTGTCAGGTACGCCCACCTCAAGCTCCCTCTCGAGAAGGAGGACGCTGAGCCCTCTCTCCGCGGCGGTCTTAGCCGTCATGGAGCCCGCGGGGCCGGCGCCGACTATTACGACATCGTACAGAGACACTCCTCCTGATGGCTCAATGATAATGCGGACTCTTCCTTTTAAGGCTGAGGCATGGCCTAGATGATGACCGTCAACCTGTCAGCGGGGCTGAATTCCTTGTAGTACTGGTTGATGAGCTGCTCAAGGAAGTCCCTCGCCTTGCTGTCACCGAATTTCAGCAGGTATCCCCTCGCCTCCTCGGCGAAGCCCTTCATCTTCTCGATGGACCTCTCCAGCGCCCCGGTCTCCTCGTAGACCCCCTGGACGTACTCAAGGTCAATACTCTCCCGCTCGCCGGAGTAGACTGACAGCAGGTTCAGCCTGTCCTCCTCTGACAGCCCGTCGGAGTCGAGGGCGTAGATCATGGGCAGTGAGATGTCGCCGTTAAGGAGGTCGTTCCTCGAAAGCTCGTCTTCCCTGTTCTCAGCGTAGACCCCGCAGATGTCATCGCGTATCTGATAAGCGTTCCCGAAGTGCTTCCCGAAGCCGGCCAGGTCCTTTGCAACCGTCTCATCATCCTTGACCATGAGGCCTCCGAGGGCTGCCGCCGTCTCGAAGAGGCTTCCGCTCTTGAGGTAGTTGATGTAGAGGTACTCCTCCTCGGAGACGAGCTGCCTCCTGTATAGGGTCTGCAGGGCCACCCCCTGGACCATCTTGAGGGCGGCCTCAGAGAGCCAGTCGACTACGCTCATCCTACCGGTCTTGGCGGCGTACTTGAGCCCAAGGCTCAGTAGGGCGTCACCCGTAAGGACCGCCCGCTTCCCCCCGAACTTGACTGGGACCGAGGAGGTCCCCCTCCTGAACAGGTCCTCGTCTATGATGTCATCGTGGACGAGGGTGCCATTATGAATCAGCTCCAAGGCCAGGAAGGCGTCCTTCGCATCCCTATAGTCACCGCCCACGACCTCAGCGCAGTAGACGCATATGATGGGCCTGAGGCGCTTCTCGCCGCTCGCGATGGCGAACTTGGTTGGAACCTGGAGGATGGGGTTGACGTGGGAGAGATCGAGCTCCTTGAGAGCGCTGTTGATATACCCCAGTTTCTCTCCCAGTCTCTCCGCGAGGTTGATCAGATGACAGCACCTTTACTAGTGAACTCGTATCTATCCCCCTATAATCCTATTTTAACTTAAGGGTTTTTTCAACTCCCTTTTGGGAAGAATTATTAGTGTGTTAATGCGAGAAAGTCAAGATGTTCAGATGGGCCTGATGACCTGGTTCAACGAGACGAGACCCCCATTCCTGCTCCTCACCCCCATCGCATACTCGGTGGGAATCGCATCCGCATACATAGTGGGAAGCCTTGACGTCTTCCGGTCCCTGCTGGGTCTGGTAGGAGCCCTTCTCGCCCACATCAGTATAAACGTCATCAACGACTACTTCGACTACAAGAGCGGTCTCGACTTCACCACGAAGCCGACGCCATTCAGTGGAGGCAGCGGGATGCTCATCTCTGGAACCCTTCAAGCGAAGGACGTCTATAAATTCGCCATGGGAAGCCTCATCATCGGGAGCGCCATCGGCCTCTACTTCGCCTACACGATGGGCTGGATGCTCCTACCCCTCGTCGCCGCCGTAGCGATCTCCATCTACTTCTACACCCCCGCCTTCTCCCGCTGGTACGTCGGGGAGATAATCACGGGCATCAACTTCGGGCCGCTGCTGGTCCTCGGAGGGTACTTCATCATGACGGGGCAGTACAGCTACAGTGCCCTGGCAGCGGGGGTCATTCCCGGAATACTCGTGGGAACACTTCTCTTCCTCAACGAGTTCCCCGACATGGAGGCGGATAAGGGAGTAGGGCGTAAAAACGTCGTGATCAGCCTAGGCCTTGAGAAGGCCTCGAAGATCTACGTAGCCCTCATCGCCGCCACCTACGCCTGGGTTCTGATCTGTATAGCGACGAGTCTGCTCCCGTTCACGACCCTCGTCACGTTCATCACGTTGCCCACGGCGCTGAAGGCGACAAGGGGGGTGCTCCGTGACCACGGTGACATCGGGAAGCTCATCCCGGCCATGGGGGCAAACGTCACACTGACGCTGAACATGACAGCTTGGACCACTGTAGGCCTTCTGCTGTCTCTCCTAGTCTAATCACGCCTGAGAGGAGCATGAGTGGGCCAAGGTGCTCGAGGACGGCACGGTCCTGTTGGTCCTACGTGGGTTCGAAT
>JAUVYU010000177.1 GCA_030602935.1 Candidatus Bathyarchaeota archaeon
TGGGCCCCCTTCCGCCTCACGTGTAGAACGACGCTACACACAAACGGCTTTGATGGGCTGAGGAGAAGCAGAAGACTAGGCTAGAAAGGCGCATCCACGTGGATAGCAGGGACCATGCCAGAAGGGGTAGATGAGATGTCCTCGGAGACGGTCGAGATCGACGAGACCCAGGCACAGCAGGGCGCGTTAGTCGACTACATGGCCTCTGCGACGGAGGCCGTCTCACACATCAAGGGGGCCAAGGAGGACGTCGAGCTCATCGTGTCCCTCCTCGCGGATGAGGGCACGGTGGTCGAGGGCCTGATCAAGGCTCTGACGATGTCCGGCCTGCCAGTCAACAGGATCCCGTTAGAGCCGTCAGCGATGCCCAAGGAGCTGGGGGAGGTCGAGGAGGCTCATCTCACCTCGGAGGGCGGCCTCATCGTGAGCCTCCTGGACGGGCAGGTGGACTCGTTCGACCTGTCCCAGGAGGAGAACAGGGGCCTCCTCGTCAGCGCGATGGAGGACATCCTGCCAAAGCTCCAAGGCGTTCTGGACGGCTCGTATAAGCTCCCGGAGCTGATCATCGAGGAGGAGGTTGTCGAGCCTGAAGCCCTCGAGGAACCGGAAGAGGTGGCGGAGGAAGTAACTCCGCCTGTCCCCGAGGCCGAGGAGGAGCCGGCTGAGGTGGTGGAGCCGACCCCGGAGGAGCTGCCCGAAGAAGCTGTCGTAGAGCCAGAAGCCGAGGAGCTTCTAGAGGAAGAGGGGCCTGAGATTATTGAGCCGCCTGTGGAGGAGGACACAGTTGCGGTTCCTGAGGTCGAGGAGCCCACTGTGGAAGAGTTCTCCCTGCCCGAGTTCGACCCAGAGGCCCAGTTGAGTGAGGCCCCAGAGCCGACGAGAGAGAGGCCCAAGCTCATTGAGAGAACGGCGAAGCCTCCGATTGCCAGGGACGCCCAGGTCAGGAGGCTGAGGAAATCAGTCAGGAGGCAGAGGAGCTCCGCCCAGAGGGAGATGGATAAGGTTCGGAGGCAGAGGGAGGCCCAGATAAGGAGGCTCAGGGTGACCAACGGCATAATTATATCCTATAGGGAGCAGGGGAAGGGGCTGCTCAGCAAGTTGAAGGAGCTTTTCTCTAAGCGATTGAGACGTTAGTTGAACGCCCTCTGTCTTATCAGGTGGGTAAACAGGGTAAAGTACCTGCGAAAACTGTGACTTGCGCCCTCTGGGGAAGACAGATAAAAGACGTATCCTTCTACCGTACAGGTGTTATAATTGAAGCTGAAGTGGCTGGGACACGCCAGCTGGAAGCTCAAGGCAGGCGGGAAGACGATCTACATCGACCCCTACGAGGGGGACTACGACGAGAAGGCCGACATCATCCTCGCGAGCCACTCCCACACTGACCACTGCGAGCCCTCCAAGGTCAAGGAGGCAACCGGGGACAGCACGGTCGTCGTCGCACCGGCTGACTGCGCCGAGAAGATCGGGGCCCCGGTCAGGAGCCTGAAGCCCGGGGAGAAGGCCGAGTTCGGCGAGGTCACCGTGAAGGCGGTGGAGGCCTACAACGTGAAGCGGTTCAGGTCCCCGGGGATGCCCTTCCACCCCAAGGGGCTGGGCGTAGGCTACCTGATCAAGGCCGAGGGGAAGAAGGTCTACCACGTGGGGGACTCGGACTACATCCCCGAGATGGACGAGCTGAAGGACATCGACGTCCTGCTCATCCCCAGCGGGGGGACATACACCATGGACGCCGAGGACGCAGCCGAGGCCACCGTCGCCATCAACCCGAAGACTGCGATACCAGTGCACATCTGGGACACGGACCCCGGGGAGTACAAGAAGAAGGTTGAGGCCGCCTCCGACGTCAAGGTAATGATCTTGAAGCCAGGCGACACATTCGACCTCTAAACCCTTTTTTCTTTTCTTATCGATTCTAGAGGCTAAGGTTTCTCTATCCACTGACCCAGGGGCGGTTTCGCCTCCGGTGGGACGGGGGACTTGTATACTCTTCCCCCGAGCCGCTCCTTGAGCTCCCCCTGAGCCGCTCTCAGGGTCTCGGGCTGCGTCAGGAGGTCCAACGCTGACATGACGATGACCTTGGCCGCGAAGATGAGGGACTTGTGCCCAATGCTCGTGCCTGAGAAGGCGGCGTTCTGCCACGAGTGCCCCGGTGTTCCGATGGCGAAGGCTGATGTGTTGAACTCCATGGTGGGGGCGTGCCAACTGACGTCGGAGACGTCCGTGGAGCCCGCGCTCACCTCCCCCTCGTTCCAGGCGTCCGGGATGGTCCTGTCGAGGTCCACGTCCACCAGCTCCCGCCAGTCGGGGCGCTTCGACTTCCTCAGGGAGTTGAGCTTCGCATCGTCCGAGTAGGAGCCCGCTATCTCCTTGGCGAACTCCAGCTCCTCATCCGTGTGCTCGGGGGTGCCGATCTCCCTCATGTTCGCGGTGACGAGCTCGCTGAGGACCCTGTTGGGGACCTTGTTGTAGATCCCCTTTACGAACTCCACCTCCAGGCGGGTCTCGGTCATCATCTCCGCCCCCTTCGCGATCTTGATTATCCGGTCGTAGATGAGCTCCAGCTGATCCCTCTCGGGGGCCCGTATCAGGTACCAGCTCCGGGCGTAGCCAGGCACCACGTTGGGCTGCCCCCCGCCCTCCTCGGTGACGTAGTGGAACCGGGCGTCCTGGATGACGTGCTCCCGGAGGTAGTTGACACCCACGTTCATCAGCTCCACAGCGTCCAGCGCACTCCTCCCCTGCTCGGGGCTGCCCGCTGCGTGGGAGGTCTTCCCATAGAAGTGGAATTTCGCAGCGTTGTTGGCGTTGCTGCTCGAAAGGCTGGCGTAGTTGAACTGGCTCGGGTGGTGGCTCAGCACTGCGTCGACGCCCTCGAAGACCCCCTCCCGGACCATCCAGACCTTGCCGCTGAGCATCTCCTCCGCCGGGCATCCGTAGAACCTGATGGTCCCCGGTATCCCGGCCTCCTCCATGGCCGCCTTCGCCGCTATGGCTCCCCCCATCCCCGACGTGCCGTGGATGTTGTGCCCGCATCCGTGACCAGGGGCCCCCTCAACGACGGGTTCCTTGTGAGGAATCGCCTTCTGGGAGATGCCCGGGAAGGCGTCGTACTCCCCCATCACACCTATGATGGGCTTGCCTTCTCCCCAGGTCGCTACGAAGGCCGTTGGGATCCCGGCGACCCCACGCTCCACATCGAAGCCGTGGGCCTCCAGCTCGTCCGCCAGGAGCTTCGAGGACCTGAACTCCACGAAGCCTAGCTCAGCGTAGCCCCAGATGGCGTCGCTGACCTCAATGAGACGTTGCTTGTTATCCTCGATCCACTGGACGGCGGACCGTTTAGCCTCTTGAT
>JAUVYU010000191.1 GCA_030602935.1 Candidatus Bathyarchaeota archaeon
CTGGCCGGCTGTCCAGAAGGCGTTCTACGCCATGCCGTTCGAGGATAACCCGGACGTCGTCCACGCCTTCGACTGCATCTACAGCGGCATCGAGATCAGCAGCGGGACCATGCGCATCCACCTGCCGGATCTCCTCAGGGAGCAGCTCATGAAGAAGGGGCTAAACCCCGACAACTTCACCCACTACATCGAGAGCTTTGCCTACGGGGCGCCCCCCCACGCGGGCTGGAGCATCGGGCTCGAGAGGCTCACGATGACGGTGACGGGGATGACCAACATCCGGGAGTGCGCCATGTTCCCCCGGGACCGGGACAGGCTGGTGCCCTAGTGGCCCTCAAGTACAAGATGTGCATCGTCCTCCGATTGGACCTCGGGATGAGCACGGGGAAGCTAATCGCCCAGGCGAGCCACGCGGCCGTGGGGGCCTCCGAGTTGGGGAAGAAGGAGAACCACAAGGCCTGGGTGCGGTGGAGGGATGAGGGAGGGAAGAAGGTCGCCCTGGAGGCCGAGTCCCTAGAGGAGATACAGGAGCTCGTGGCGAAGGCTGACGAGCTGGACGTGGTGAGGGTCGTCATCCAGGACGCCGGGCTCACGGAGGTCGCCCCGGGCACGGTCACGGCCCTGGGGCTGGGGCCCGACAGATCCGACATAATAGACAAGGTGACGGGGAGCCTCCCCCTAATCAAGTGAGGCCCAGGCCTCTCTCATCACCGGGTTCCTGTCGAGGTACTTCTGTCTCAGCTCACGTGGGGTCCTGTTGAAGGGGCAGCTGAAGTTCACGCACCGGGGGCAGAAGTGGACGCTGAGAAGGGTAAAGAAACCAACTATCGCCAAGGCCGAAGCGAAGGTCAATCCAGTGTAGATCTGCCTGGAGACGGGGCCATGGAGGACCGCGAGGCCGTTGAGTTCGATAAGGATCGGAGTCCCTCCCATGAGGAGGAAGCTGAGGACCAGGGTCGCCTTCTCCCAGAGGTTGGCCGGCTTGGGCTGGAACCTCCAGAGCTTGGGGAGGCCGTGGTTGGCGTAGCAGCGGAGGAAGGAGCCGCCCCTAGAGTAGAAGGGGCAGTGCCTGCAGAGCACCCTGGTCTCAAGGACGGTGAAGAAGAGGACGACGAAGGCCACGTAAAGCAGCTGGAGCCGCCAACTCCCGGTTATGAGGCCCGCGAGGTACATCCCCGGGATGCCCACGGCGGCGAAGGGGGCGACTATCGCCAGGAACTTGATGAGGTTCCGCCTCTCCCACCTGCAGTTGAGCTTCCCTTGGAGCTCGCAGTCCCGGCACTGGGATCCGTCTCCCCAGGTGCAGAGGCCGTGCGGGTTTATGGAATCCAGTCAGCGGACACCTCTGAGGGCTATTCCTCAGTTAACCAGATCTGTTTTCACTTATTAAATCTGGAACAAGATAGTAGAGATGAAGCCTAGTCGAGGTCTCAACGGGATGAAGGTCGAAAGCCAGGACTGGGGAGAGGCACCTGATGGCCAGGGCGTCCAGCTTTACACCATCGTGAACGGACGTGGAGCCGAGGCGCAGATAACGAACTACGGCGGGATAGTCGTCTCCCTCAAGATGCCCGACGCTGATGGGAGGCTTGATGACGTCGTCCTCGGATACGACACGCTGCCTGAGTACGTCGACGATCTGTCCTACTTCGGATGCATCGTCGGGAGATACGCCAACCGCATCGCCGGCGGACGCTTCACCCTCAACGGGGTCGAGCACACTCTGACTGCCAACGAGAGGTGGAACCACCTCCACGGGGGCATCAGGGGATTCAGCAAGGTGGTCTGGGAGGCGAAAGCGTTGGAGAGGGGGGGCTCGGCGGGGGTGGGACTAACCTACCTCAGCTGGGACGGCGAGGAGGGGTATCCCGGGAACCTAAGGGCCGAGGTGACCTACCTGCTGATGGAGGACAACGAGCTGAGGATTGAGTACGAGGCGACGACGGACAGGGACACGGTGGTCAACCTCAGCCACCACGCCTACTTCAACCTGGCTGGAGGGGGGGACATCCTGGACCACGAGCTCACGCTGCACGCCGACAGGTTCAACCCCGTGGACGGGGAGCTAATCCCCACCGGCGAGCTCCGGAGCGTCGAGGACACCCCCATGGACTTCACCGCGCCCACGGCGATAGGGGACAGGATCGAGGCGGACTATAAGCAACTGGAGCTGGCGGGGGGATACGACCACAACTTGGTCCTGAACAGGGAGGGTCCGGGGCTCTCCCTGGCCGCCAGGGTCCACCATCCCGGTACCGGGAGGACGATGGAGGTTTCCACGACGGAGCCGGGGGTCCAGTTCTACTCGGGCAACCAGCTGCCTAGCCATATCCCCGGGAAGAGGGGGAGGCGATACGAGCCCCACCATGGCCTATGCCTGGAGGCGCAGCACTTCCCGGACTCCCCCAACCGCCCCGAGTTCCCGTCCACGGTCCTCAGGGAGGGCGAGACATACAGGCAGACCACAGTCTACAGGTTCTACACGGAGTAGGAAAAAGATCAGGAGAGGATGATGGTCTTCCTGTCCGTCCCCGCCCTGGGGCACTTCACCATGAGGAGCAGCTCCACGGGTTCCGCCGAGGCCTTCTTGACGACCCACTCGACGTTGCGCCTGGACCTGTCGATGACCTCCCCCCCGACCACCCGGGGCTTCAGGAGCTTCGCCGAGCGTCCGTCGAGATGGCCCAGGTCGGCCTTCTCGTGGCCAGTGACGAGCTCCACGCCTTCGGGAAGGATTATCTGAGCGATCACGGGCTTGGAGACCTTGATCTTGACCCCCATCTGGGTGACGTACGTCGCCATGAACCCCAGGTTCTTCACCTGCGCCTCCACCTTGTAGACGGTGTCAGCGACCTTGGTGGCCTTGGCCTCGGCTATCCTGAGCCGGGGGAGCATAGCGGCGTGGCGGAGGGCGAACATCATGCACTTCTCGGCCTCCTCCGTGAGCCACCTGCCGGGCGGGGCGTTGCGCCGGGTGTACTTGGTGTTGATACCCCCGATCTCCACGGGGCCCAGCTGGGGGTGCTCGTACGTGTGCCATTCCACGTGGCCCTCGGGGTAGTGCTCGTCTATCCAGTGGAGCTCCTTGAGCTGGTCGTCCTCGCTGAGGCCGCTGTAGCTGAAGTCGACTCCCCCCCGGTCCATGAAGCCGCCATGGC
>JAUVYU010000047.1 GCA_030602935.1 Candidatus Bathyarchaeota archaeon
CGTTCACAGGCGACCCCGCCCTCGAACCAGTCGATGTAATAAGACCCTGAACCTCCACGAACGAGGTCAGGGAGACAAAGCCCATCACCAGCATAGTTATCGAGATCAGGGTGAGCAGGAACCGCTGCCGCTTCCTCCCAACCGTCCTCTTAGCCATCGAGAAAAGAGGCACGATGATGTTGCGTAGAGGCACATGCCCACGTCTCCCCCTACCCGTCAAGAAATGTGGCACCACCACGGCCACAAATATCGAGATAATTATTGAGAGCGACCCGGTCCAAACATATCTAATCGGGGGCACAAGCGCGCTCCCAGGGTATACGTTGTAAAGAATGATGAGGAATGCCGCATAGATGGTTATGCTACCGAAGACCTTCGTAAAGATCTTGTCGGATAGAAGGAACGATATGGTGGTTGAGGTCAACGCTAAATAAGCCATGATCACAAAGACGGAGGCGGCGGCGTCACCTATCATGTACTGGATGCGGTCGTAGGTGTCCACGATCTTTATGTAGCCCTCCTTGACCGAGCCAAAGCTCTCGACATATCTGCCCTCCCCCAGCAGCGTGCTGGAGTTCGAGAGCCACTCCTCAACGCTCGAGATGGTCCCCCGCTCCCTGACCACATAGAAGCCGTAGCCCTCCATCATCTCGATGGTCTCCATGACCTCAGCCAAGATCGTGTAGGCCTGCTCGATGTTGAACCTGATAGAGCTGTCGCGAACATCCATCACGCTCTCTGAGCCCTGAGCCAGAGACACATTTCCCAGCCCATAGACCTCGAAGGACCTCTGGATCCTTCCGGTCCCCGAGATGGTGGCGGTCTCCACGGCGACCACGAAAGGCACATCAAGGGGTACGACGAGGTGGCCGGGCTCCAAGCCCAGTTGAAAGCTCTGGCTCTCATCACCCGAACCATAGACGACCGGGAAGCCGTTCTCCGTCAGAACCTCCCCCGTCGAGGGGTCCGAGACCTCGTAGAGCACATACTCGGGGAGGTTCCCGAACTCAACGAACTGGATGTCACCCTCCAATATCAGCGAGGCTGAGGGCCTCAAGTAGTAACTTGTGACATCCGAAGAGAGGTTAGACGAATGAACCCAAGAAGGCAGGAAGTCGACGCCCTGCGTATCGAGGTCATCCGCGGAGATCAGGAGCTTATAATCGGGCTCCACCTCCGCCCAGACCTCGAAATAGCCGCCGCCATCGGTCACGTTCTCCGCTATCAGAACCCGTCTGAACCAGAGGCCCACCCTCGCGTCGGCGATCGGCGCGCCATCGCCGTCGATGACCCGACCCCTAATGGGCTCCAAAGCGTATGCGGGCACGCCGCTACAAGCTATAAGAATGACCGCAGCCAGAACTGTGAACGAGATGCCCTGTAATTTTCTCTTCCTAGAGGATCCGAATTTGTTCTTTGACAATGTATATTTTATCTCTCTGAGTCTTGCTACACCCCAAAATGAACATATATTAAATAAATGCGCGCGGTAGAGCGCGCTTCTCATGGCTTACTCCTCGATTATCTCGACGTTGGCCCTGGGGACAGTCACTTCCTCGCCCCCGTCGAGCTGGACGTCGACGACTCTAACCTTGGAGCCCGTCTCCACGACATGCAGCTGCACCGGGAGGTTGGATACAGTCCCTATCTTTCCGAAGTAGGGATCGGCGATGATCCGGACCGGGGTTCCCGGCTTCATACCGCCGCTGAGCTCCGGCTCATCCGCGAAGGACCCGCTCTCCTGCTGATCGTATGGAATTATAACCTCCGGCCGGAGGACGCCTGCCCTGATCTGAGTTGTGCCGTTTATTGCCGCCTGCTTTCCATCAAAGTCCTTCAGGAGGTTGAACGTTCTATGGGACATTTCCATCTCCCCGAAGCCCTCCGTGACTATCAGGGAAAGGTCGATGTCCTCCTCCCCTGTGATGGCCACGCCGATCTCGAATCCGAGGAGCTTGCTGATGTCCCTCCCTCTTATGCCGCCCACGATGATGCCCTTCACGCCGTACTCGATGGCCTTTATGAGGGCCCCGTACGTAGCCAAGTTTCCCCCCACGAGGATCATCCCTTTGTGCTCAGGAGTGATCTTGTCTTCCGTCAACGTCTCGTCAGGCGACTCAGCCACCATGTGGAGTATCCCATGCCTCTCTCCGCCGATGCCGAAGATGCCCTGCAGGTAGGCCGCCTCCGTTTTGATGACGACGCCCTCCCTCGGGATGATCTCGGCTATTTGGCCCTGGATGTAAGCGTTGACCACGACGGGTATCGGGGCCGAACGGAATATCATCTGCCCGGTGACGTCAGAGTAGGATTCAATCGTCCCCTTGACAGGAGCCTTTAGCTCCTTCTTCACGAGGCCGAAGAACGCGCTGTACAGTGCGATTACCTCACCCTCCTCAACATCATCGCCGATCTTCTTGATGAGGAACGTCGGGACGTCTCTGGTGGGAAGGCCTAGGAGTTCATCGGCCCTGATGATCAGAGGATCCCCGGGGATCTCCGTCTTGGCGACAATAGTCTCGAAATCGACCTTGGCGCCCTTCTCTATGAGCACCTCTCCCTCGATGGGCAGCCTGCGGGTCTTCTCGACTATTATCCTCCTCTTAACCTTGAGACCCGGGGTGTAGGCGTGGGCCTCTTCAGCAGTTTGATCAACGGATTCTTCTTTTCTCATTCTCATTTCACCCCTGAATCTTCGAGATCCTATCCAATGGATACAGATCTAAGGCACCATATCACTTCAGAAGGGTGCTCTTCCTCTCTGCCGGGTCCTCGGGTATGACCAAAGGCCTGCCTCTTGTGTCGACGACCACCCCTTCGATGCCTCCCTCCACGGTGGTCTCAAGCACCTTCCCCTCTCCGGCACCTATGTCAAAGTGGCGGGCCGGGGTAAGCACTGCTTCGGCCTTCAACCCCTCTCCTAGGGGGATCTTGACGATGTCTCCGTAGACCATGTCCTTCTCCACGACGGAGTTGTCCGGCATTTTCATCTGTATGTGGAACACTTTTTCGCCTAACTTCGCGGTTCCCCGGGGAGCGATTACGGAGCCTATCCTGACCAGGCAGTCCTTGTCGAACACGTTCCAGGCTATGTCTGGGTATGCTGTAGAGAGGACGCCGAGGTGGGGCATCATGAAGACGCTGTCCTGGTAGAACCTCGTCACGCCCTCCGGCTGCCAGGCGTCCGTCAGGATCAGCAGTGACTGGATCCTCTTCGGCGCGTGTGAGAGCAGGCCCCCCGTTCCTGCTATGACGTCGATCTTCATCATGTCGATATAAGATTCTTGGAGGGTGTACTCCATCATCTCGCCGATCATCCTCTGGGCCTTTCTGACCCCCTTGAGCCTAACCGCGATGGTCTTGTGGTGCTCCATTCCGAGCCGCAGGGCCTCCCTGGCAACTGAGTGCTCCACCAGCAGCATCTTGAGGGTCTGAGGGATGGTTGTCGGCCTGATCATCTTGTTCTTCAGCAGGTTCTCGAGGGTGTCCTCGTCCAAGTCGAACGGGATCCACCTGATTATGTTCTCGATCCCGGACTCCTTCAAGACGTTGCTCACGCTGTAGCTCATCCCGAGGTTGGCGCTGACGCTCCGTACGAACCTGCCGTCAAATATGGAGTACACGTTCGTTGTGGCGCCTCCGAGGCCGACTCTTAGGACGTTGGAATTTTCGATCCGCGCAATAAGCTGCATACCCATGCCTTCTCCTGCCGGGGTAGGCATGATGTCCAGGTCCGTCCAACCCATGAGCTCCGTGTAGCCCGGGGCGTGGCTCATCACGTGCTCCATGAAGAGCTCGTGGATGGCCCTCCTGGCGGGCTCCGTGTTCTCCTCCTCCAGGACGGGTCTCAGATTCTCAACGATGGAGACGGCGAACTTGTCATTCAGCAGTGTCTCGATCTGCTTATGAAGAAGTTTGTTGCCCGCGTAAATCAGGGGTAGATCGTAGCTCGCTCCCAGTCGAGGTCTGGGACGCGCTGCGGCGATGAGCTCAGCGATCTGCATCACTAGAGTGGTGGTTCCACCGTCTGTGCCCCCTCCGAGCAGTATCATGTCGGGTCTGAGGTTCCTTATCCTCCGGATCTTCTCATAGTCTGGTCTCTCGTCGTCGACGGCCATGATGTCCATGACGATGGAGCCGGCACCGAGGGCAGCCCTGTTGGCGCTCTCCGCTGTGAGGTTGGAGATGACTCCGGCGACCATCATTTGGAGGCCGCCGCCGGCGCTGCTCGTGGTACAGTAGAAGTCAACCCCGTAGCCGTCTTCATGGGGCCTCTTGACGGTCCCTTGCTCGCTGAGTATCCTCAGACCCGTGAGCTCCTCTATCTCCCTCACCGCGTTTCTTACGCCCATGCAGACGTTCTCGTAAGGGGTCTCAACGGTCGTCGGCGACTCACCGGCCACGAGAAATCTCCACTCCCCGTCCTCGGTCTTATGGAACAGCCTGGCCTTGGTTGTGGTGCTCCCAACATCGGTGGCAAGGATGTACTTGAGTTCCTCCTCAGCCGTCTGAGAAGTAAAGTCGATCTCCTTTTCACTTTGCCATAAAGATGACCCTTTGGTACTCGACATAAATGTGATCTCCCGATTATGTAATGCTTACCTTATAAAATACTTTTTTATCCTGTCGATAAAACCATTACCGTTATTACTAGATTTCTGTTTCTCTTCTTTCTGCTTAATTTCTTTTTGTTTACTTAGTTTTTCTATTTTTAACACTAATCTTTCAATGTTATTTGTCTTCTGGAATGTTTCAATGAATTCGAATCCTTTATTTTCTAGTAATAATAAGAAAGGTGCTCCAAAGAATATACTCAATTCACCTGCGATATTCGCTAAAGGTTTAAATGACGTTAGAAAGAAGACAGCGAATGCCTCTAAATCCGTCTCCACAATCTTTTCTGCAGCTTTCTCTATGTATGCCGCTTCATCTACATCCATTTGTGTGTTCATAATAATCCATGAATCCTATTAAAGACTGATCTTATTAAAATGGAAAAAATATGGGGAATTGTTGTTGTTTTTCTAGCCGCCTAAGCCTAACCACTGTCTCAGTAACCTGTTTATCGCGCTCGCTCCCAGCCCTGAGTACTGCATGGCTGAGTTACCGAGTGAGAGTCCCAGGTATATCAGGAGAGCGTATTTGCCGAAGTCTCTGAGATAGGAGACCGGCTTGCTTCCTGTGCCCTTTACGAAGACAGTGAAGAGGAAGTAGAACATGGTTCCTATTGTGAATGTCACTCGTATTAAGTATCCGAACTGGTCGTATGGGCTTCCTATGAAGATCTTCCCAGTCTCTGCAATCACGGCCCTGATGCTACCGATCACGTCGGTTTGCAGTGTGGCTCTCATCATCAGACCGGTACCTACGCCGATGATTACCGCGTAAGGTATTGATGCTATCCATGCGTATGGTCTCCAGACCACGAATAGTACCATCAAACCTAGTATCAGCGAAATCAATAGCATAGGTTTTTGGCCTGATATCAGGGGACTGAATCTGCCCTGTAGGGTTTGCACTCCTACAACGACAGAGTGACCGACTACGACAGCCGTGTATGTGTACTGGGCGAAGCGGAAGAACTTGTTGTCTCCGTACAGTAGAGTGAAGCTGAAGATCGTTAGTATTGCCGAAATCCAAACCCAGGGATCTGTTGATATCATCTTATTCTTCCTCCCCTGCTGTTAACATTGTTGCGTTTCCTAGTGCTACGAACACCACGAACAGAAGGCTCAGGACTTGGTATGCGTCAATCGCAGCGTGTCCAAGTCCTTTCATTCCGACTAGTTGCTCCATCTGTGCTCCACCTAGGAATCCGTTTGTCATGTAGACCTGTCCAGGGTATGACATCATGTATGGCGAGTACCTTGCGTATGCTCCACTCTGCGCGAAGCTTATGCTTGTGATTCCTCGCTCACCAGTCACATACTGTACAATAGTTGGGAAACCCCAGTGTGGGCATATCCAGAGATCGATGTCCTCCCAGTTCGTAAGTTCTCGTCCGAGTGGAAGTTCATCAAGCGGTGTGCCATAGACGTCTGCCGGTGAAGCGGCGTGGATGTCATCAAGGAAGGCAACCAGGCCGGAAGCACCACCAGGTATGTAGGGGAATTGGATCCAGTCCGTACCGTATTCATGAGTTCCCCCATATTTCGTCTCTATACGAGAGGCGTCAATGAGGAATTTTTCGTATTGAACGGCTTCGGTGCCTAGCGGCACGTTGATAATCCGAACCCCGTTCTCCGCCATTATCTTCAGCGCCGGTATTGTCCCCGCAGACGACTCCAAGTCGAACGCGAAGACTCCGCTTCCACCTATTGCTACAATGCTTCCCTCCGGTAGGCTATTTACTATGTCGTAGATTTCCATTGTCGTATCGCTCATT
>JAUVYU010000224.1 GCA_030602935.1 Candidatus Bathyarchaeota archaeon
GGAAATCATCGCTCGGACCTCCCACGGTTTGAGTGCGGAGACCTCGGCAGATGAGACGCCGTTGACACTCCACATCTCGGTCGTGATCCAGTCGGCCCTCCTCCTCCACTCGCCGAACTCGGCTTCCTCCTCCTCGGGGGCCTTCTCAAGGAAGAGCTCCAAGGCCTTTAGGAACCCGACTATCTGGGTCCTGTCAACCTTCATTCCCCTCCCCATGCCGTTGAACGGGGAGGCCTGGAGCTTCGCCATCTCGACCAGCTCCCTGGTCCCGCAGAGGATGCCGGTGTCGTTGGGCCCCTTGATCTGCTTCCCCCCGCTGATGGCGACCAGGTCGGCGCCAATGGAGGCGTACACGCTCAGCCTACTCCTCGGGAGGACGGCCATCGCCGCGTCCACGACTACGGGGACGTCATGCTCATGAGCTAATTCTATGGTCCTTTCGAGAGATACGCCTCGATCCTCCCGGTGAGCGCTGAAAGCTATCGCAGCTGTGCTCTCAGAGATACCTGCCACAAGCTCTTCCTCCGTGCAGCCGCTCGATGAGCCAACGTGGACGACGCGTCCTCCGACCATCTCATATGCGAACTCGTAGGGGCTCCTGTGGCTCATCTGTGTGAGGATCTCCCTTCTTGCTCCCAGGTCGTCCGGGACGCGTTGGATGATCGCCTTCCAGGGCCCGTCGATGGGCTGCAGGCGCTCATAGGGCGTGACGGAGTGCTCCTCCAATCCTGAGCCTCTCAGGAGGCAGGCGGCAGCCCCCAGCTGGAGGGAGGACGTGGCCCCCGCGGTGACCATCGCCGCCTCCGCCCCCGTCGCCTTGGCTATGATCTCTCCGGCCCTGTCCTGGAGCTCCGTCATGATGACGTACCGCCCAGCGGCCTCCTCCATGGCCTCCATCACCCTCGGGTCCGGGATGGATCCCCCTAGGTGGGTAGCTGTACTGCACGCGTTGATGACCCTCCTCACCCCTAGCTCCTCGTAGACTCCCATGCATAATCGACCTGAAAACTAGTCCATTCAGGCATTTATAGCATTAATATACGGAGAACCCAGCCCGAGAAACAGTGTCTCAGCCGCGCTTCGCCTTGATGAGCTCGGCGACGATGCTGACGGCGATCTCCTCAGGCGTCTCGGCTCCAATCCCTAGGCCTATGGGCCCCTTAATCCTGTCGACGGCTTCCTCGGGGAACCCCTCGGACTTTAACTGCTTCTTGTGCTCCCTCTCCTTGTTCCTGCTGCCCAGCAGGCCGATGTAGGCGGGTCCCTGGGGCAGGAAGCTCCTCAGGGCAGCGAGCTCTACGCCGGTAGCGCCGTGGACGATGGCGACGAAGTCGGAGGGCATCACCTTGAGCCTCCCCAGCTCCTCCTCGATGGGGCCTGAGAGGATCTCCTTGGCGTGGGGGAACCTCTCCCTGGTCGAGGTCTTGGCGTCGTCCACGACGATGACCTCGAAGCCCACCTTGTGGGCGAACTCGGCGACGGGCATGCCTATGTGCCCCGAGCCTACGACTATGAGCCTGGGATCCGGTTTTATCACGTCCAAGAATATCCTCACCTCCCCTCCGCACTTTGAGTCCACCGAGACGGCGCCCTCCTCGGCCTCCACGCCCAGGGCGAACGTCAGCTTCCTCGGCCTCCCCTCCCTCAGCGCCTCCAGGGCTTCCCGCACGAGGAGCCGCTCCATCCCTCCTCCGCCGATGGTGCCGAAGGGGACGCCGTCGGGGTCCACGAGCATCTTCGCCCCCTCGTCCCGGGGGCCCGAGCCCTCCTTGTTGATGAGGGTTGCGAGCACCACGGCCTTCCCCTCTCTGAGGAGCCCGCTCATCTTGGCGAATATCTCAGGGTCGCTCATGGAAGTTGCCTCGTGGTCACGTCTCTATCAGGAGCGCCCCATTATTTTAATTCTTCATCTACGCCCAGAGCCTCTCCGATGTGTGCCCAGAGCTCATCTGAGTCCCCGGGCTGACAGGCGTGGACCTCATGGCCTGAGCTACGGGCCATCTCCTCCACAGTATTCAGCAGGTTGGTCCGGCAAGTGACAACTGCCACATCGGATCCCCGTAAATCCCCCATGACTCCTTCGATTCCCCTGAGTAGGCCTTCACCCCTCTCCTCCAGCCTGCCGAACTCGTCTAAGAAGATGAGCCTAGGCTGTCTAAAGCTCGCAACAGAGGTTTTGAGAACCTCGTTGGCTCTCTGGAATCCCGACGTGGAGAAAACGAATTTTTCGAGGTACAGGGGAAGCCAATCCGGGTCGTCCAGCTCCCCGGCCAGCCGGACGAGGGGGAAGGCCTCACCGGTGCTCAGATTGACGCAGTCGTATCCCATAACATCTTCCCCAACGAAGACCCGCTTCGTGATTATACCTGCCACGGCGACATCTGAGCGGGCCCTCTCCGCCAGCTCAAGGCAGGTCGTGGTCTTCCCGCTGCCAATGGGCCCGTACACAATTATGACGCGGGACATGCTAGGCCTCCCAACTTACTATATCACGGAGGCACCGTTGTTGACCAACCCCAGGGCAGCTCCTATCTCCCTCACGGTGCACCAGATGAAGGGGACGTAGACGTCCTCGTCGGCATCGGTCCCGTGGGTTCCCCCATTTGATCCGTCGTCCTTTGTGGTCGAGTGCTGCCCGTGATCCGCCAAGACCATGATGGCGTAGCCCTCCCTGTACGCCGCCATGGCGATCTCCTTCAAGTGGAAATCGGCCTGGCCAGCTGCCGAGACCCCCTGAGAGCTCAGCGGGCCGTGCTGGTGGCCAGCGTCATCGACATCCAAGAGCTGCACCCAGAGGAGGTCGACGCCTCCCTTAATCGCCTCCGCGGCCAGATCCTTCACGTCTTCGTCCCTGTTGGACTTGGCCA
>JAUVYU010000073.1 GCA_030602935.1 Candidatus Bathyarchaeota archaeon
GGAGGAGGCCTTCGCCGTACGTTTTGGCAACCGGGCCTCCCTTGAGGACCGGCCACCTGACTGGTACAGTGTGCTCCGTCTCGCCGAAGCGCCTCTCCAGGAACCTCTCTAGGAGGGTCTTCGCGTCGCTGCTCTCGCAGGCGAGGCCGCAGCGGGCCGAGTCGTCACCTGTGGGGGCGACCCATGCGAAGAAGCCGGGGGCGACGTCCTCTCCCAGCCAGACCTCCACCATTCCCGGTTCTGTCTCGACGCCGGAGACCTCGGTGTTGATGCCGGAGAGGACTCCCTTCTCCGGCGGGTTGAGCCCGACGCTCCTGGCCAGGAAGCCCACTGTGCCCTCGCTGTCTATGACGACCTCGGCGTCGACGGGTCCTTCTTTTCCCATGACTCCCACGACCCGGTTCTCCTTGACCAGAAGCTCTCGGACGCGATGTCCGAGGATCAGCTCGGCTCCGGCGTCCTCCGCCTGCCCGGCGAGGTGCCTGTCGAAGGCCGCCCTGTCGATGATGTAGGCCCGGGTTCTGCTGCTGGTGATGCGGATGGGCGTCCCGTCGGGTGAGTGTGCGACGCCTCCTCTGACCTCGTGCTGGATGAACTCTGGGGAGGGCTTGATGTCGAGCCTGGCGAGGCCTTCGACGCTGAGGATGCCCGCGCAGTGGTTGGGCTCACCGATGACGGTGTGCTCCTCGTAGACCGTGACCTTGACGCCCCTGGAGGCGAGCTCCCCGGCGGCGATGAGCCCCGCGGGACCCCCGCCGACGACGACGGCCTCAGCCCTCAAGGTGCCCCTCTCAGGTGCGCTTTATGATCTCGTTGTACTCGATCTCGTCGACATCCTCGAAGTAGCGGTGGATGTCCATGGCGACCCCTCTCTTGGCGATCTGGATGTTCTCGCCGAAGAATATCTCTTCGGGGATCTCGATGCGCACCTTCTTCTTGAGGAGCGTTATCTTGAACAGGTTGAGGTCGATTCCGAAGAACCTGCGGCCGATGAGGGCCCGTATCTTCTCCTCGTTGCCTTCGTGGCGGGCGGTGGGTTTGACCTCGTAGACTATCTTCCGCCCCGCCAGGGGGTGGTTGTAGTCTAGCTGCACCCTGCCGGCGCCTACGCTGCGGACCTGGGCGGTCCTGCCGTCCATTTCGACCTGCTGTCCCACGACGGGGTTGACCCCCTTCGACCTGAGCATCCTGAAGGGCAGGGTCCTGACGTTGTCTGGGTTGCGCACTCCGAAGGCGTCTTCCGGTGGGATCTCGACCTCGGCGGACTCTCCTAGCTTGAGGCCGGGGAGCTTGTCGTCGAGCCCCTTGAGGACGTAGCTCTCGCCGACGACCACTAGCCGGGGCCCGTAGGTCCTGTCCTCGTCGTAGATGTCCTCCTTCTTGGCCAGCTCCTCGTCGGTAGTGTCGAAGACGTCGCCGGTCTCCACGGCCTTGCCGGTCATCTCCAGTAGGAGGAAGTCTCCCGCCTTGATGGGCTCTATCTCTGGCTCCTTCTTCTTCACGGCCTTCTTCTTTGGAGTCTTCTTCTTGGCAACCTTCTTCGCCTTGGAGGCCGTCTTCTTGGTGGTCACCTTCTTGGTAGCCTTCTTCTTAGGCCCCGCCTTCTTCGCCTTAGAGGCCATCTTCTTGGTGGTCACCTTCTTGGCAGCCTTTTTCTTTGTGGTCTTCTTCTTTGCGGCCTTCTTGGGCTTCTCCTCGGGAGCTGCCTCTGCCTTCTCCTCGGACTCCTCTTCCTTGAGGGCCTTCTTATCGTCAACGCTCATGTCTGAACCTTCAATTTGATTGTGCGATGGGTCTCGAGCCCAAGACCTGCCTTGGACCCACCTTGGAAATGCGGGCGAGAGTTTAAAGTCTTTCTGTAAATCGATGAACGGGAGAATACGCAGGATCTTCCTGTCGTCCCCTTCGGTAACTGTTTAAGGGAGCACGGGGAAGTTGGATTCGAGGCAACTTGTCGGATAAGGGCTCCAAGACCATAGGCAGGGACATGGAGGAGACGAAGGAGTACCACAGGCGCTACCTCCGCGCCATCAACAGCCCCGTCAGGAGGGGGATCCTGAGGGCCCTGAAGGACGCGGATGGCTCCCTGGGGTCGCTCTCCGCTGCCACCGGGCTGGATGAGAAGACAGTCGCCTGGCACCTGAGCATCCTGGAGTACGGCCTGTGTGTCGAGAAGGAGGAGAGGGCCGGGAAGCCCTTCTACGCGCTCACCAAGGAGGGGCTCGTGGTGGACTTCCTCGATAAGGAGGAGTAGGGCTCACTCCACGAGGGGTTGGCCGGCGTCCAGCCAGCCCGTGATGCCCTCTTCCATGTGGAATATCTTCTTGAAGCCGCTGTCGTCCAGTATCCCCACGGCGCGGGCGCTCCTGTTCCCGATCCTGCAGTAGACGAGTAGCTCGTCGTCCTTGCTGAGCTCGTCGAGCCTCCCGGACAGGTCGTCCACGGGGATGTTGATGGCCCCCTCGATGTGGCCGTCGTCGAACTCGGAGGGGGTCCTGACGTCGAGGATCACCATGTCCGGCCTTTCCTCGATGAGGGCCTTGGCCTCCGCAACCGTGACGTCCGCGTACTCCTGTGTGGGGGTCAGGAAGTAGGCGTAGGCTGAGGCGAGTATGATCAGCGCTATCCCTGCGAGGAGTGGGCGTGGGATGCTTCTCTGTGTCGCCATAAGGTAATTTTTGATTCGGCGATGTATGAACCTTCTCCCTGAGCCCCGGTGGGTAGATGGTTTTTATTCTGGCTTCCCGTGGGTGTCATGTAGATGTCCCCTGGACTGAACCTGCTGGCCCAGCTCGCGATTACGGGTATTCTTTTCTCGGCGATCGTCTATGCTAAGAGGCGGGAGTTCAGGCTCCACGGCCTGGTCATCGCCGCCGCTGTCGCCCTCAACGGCCTGTCGATCCTCCTGGTCATGGTGCCCTCAGCCCTGCGCATCTTCTCAGGGGCCAGCCTGAGCGGCTTCACCGTGGCCGTGGGGGTCCACGTGGTCCTGGGGACGGTTGCTCAGCTTGCGGGGCTGTACATCGTCTGGGGCTGGAGGCTGCGTGAGCCTGGGGGGACCTGCTTCAGGCTGGGGGGGCGCATGAGGTCGCTGAGCAGGCTCTGGACGCTCATGGTCGTGCTTGGGGCGCTGGTCTACTACATGCTCTACTTCTAGGGTCTCGCAGCGGATCCCATATTAACCGTCTTTCAAATGCATTTAACAGAATGAACGTGAAGCGAGGTATTATCGTCTTGTCCCTCGTGCTACTGGGCCTTACGCTGCCCCTGAGCTTTGTGTACGGGAACGTGCCCAGCGTCCTGGAGGTCGAGGCCACGGCTGACGGGGACGATATGGTCCTTGGCCTTGAGGTCAGCCATAGCTCGCCCTCCTCCGGTCACTACGTGGACTCCGTCGTGGTGAGGGGGGACGACGGGAATGAGGTGGTCTACGACCAGGATCCGCAGAGCTCCACCAGGTTCAGCGTCGAGATCGTCCTGGAGGACGCGTCGCCGACGAAGGTCGAGGTGAGGGTCCACTGCACCAGCCACGGCTGGAGCGCGTGGAGGGTTCTGGGGCTTGGGGAGGAGCCGGAGGAGAAGGGAGGGGGGATCCCTGGTTTCCCCGTTGAGTCCGTCGTCCTTGGGCTCGCGGTGGGTCTCCTCCTTCTTTGGGCGACCAGGAAGAACTGACATGTGCCCGGGAGGCTTGGCAATTACTGCTCCACTTGCGTTAGAGTGGTATGGATGCAGGTCTCTTGGGGTATCTCGGTGTATTCAACGGCGTGGCGGGGGTTAGCGCCCTCTCTTGGGATTGGTCTCCTTCCTCATGTCGTTCAGCATGGCGAGTGAGAGTATCATGCTCAACGTCAGGGCGATGGCCACGACCGTCTCGCTCAAGCGTACACCTCATGGAGCAGGGCTTCCGTGAGGCTTATAGGGGCTCCTCAGGACCGTTCATGAGAGGGTAGCATCGGTACTACCGTGGCATGATCCGGCTGAGGGGTCCGCGGGGATGCCTGGGTTGTCTCACCGGGCCCTCCTGAGGAAGTTGGGCGGCGAGATTATAACTGGATTATGTGCCCCACGGATTCATCTCGACGTCCACCAATAACGTTATCTGTTGAAGGTCTCTAGACCGGGCTGTGTGACATATAATGAAGTACCTGTTGTTCTGGGAGCAGAAGGAGATGGACCCGGCGGAGCGCGCGGAGTTCTCCCGGGGGGCCCGGGAGGAGCGCAGGGACGAGGAGAGGTTCGGGAAGGTCGTCCTCCCTCCCCACTTCTACGAGACCTACAAGGGGGTGACCGTCGTGGAGATCGATGACCCGAAGCAGCTGGCGAACAGGATGGCGCTGGTGGCCCCGTACACCCGGATCAGGGCGGTTCCTCTCATCAGGAGCACGATGTTCAGCGAGTCGGCGGAGGAACTCGCCAGGGCCTGAGGGCTGCTCCTTCAGAGCCGATAGGATGTGTACGGTCGCGCGCGCAAGTGAGGACAAAATATTTGTTTTAAAGACAAGATTTACTTGAATAAATTATGGATGGATTTAAACCCAAATCCTAGTTCATCAGCCTACATACCAGTTATCTGGGATATCCAGTTTTAAGAGCTCGGCTTTTGCTTTTTCCAGCTGATCTGGCCTAGCCGGGGTCTGTGGCCCTCGCACTCTCAAGTCCACTTCGGCTCCCCTAAGCTTCCAGATAGCCTTGTGGTATCCCGCAAAGCAAGTACCCACGAAGTTCGCGTTGATTATCTCGAACATTCTCATGATCATTTCGTGGTAATACATAGTTTTCTCAGCGTCACCTCGCTCGAAGGAGTTTTTTAACCCTAACATCAGGTGAGGGAACGACTGGAACTGAGCGATAAGGGCTCCATGTGCCCCATGGCTGAGGAAAGAGAGGTATACAGCAGGATTTCCTATAAAAATCGAGATCTTTTTCCTGCATCTGTAGATTATCTTTGCGAACCTGTCGTTGTTAAAGTCGTCCTCTTTGTATGAGACGATGTTATCGAAATTGTCCGCGAGTCTCTCGATAACCCCCGGAGACATGGTACGGCCAAGTCCAGGGTTATTGTACATCAGGATCGGGATATCTACCTTCGAGGCGATCATTTCGAAATAATGGTATGTTTCGTCATCTGTGGTTTTGAAGAGAAGGGGGTGGCTGAGCATAACACCGTCGCATCCAACGTCTTTCGCCTGCTGTGTGAACATCAGAGACTCCTTTGTGCTAATCGCACCGGTTCCCGCCAAGACGGGTACTCTTCCATTTGTCTGGTCAAGCACGATCTCCCAGATCTGCCGTCTTTCCTCGTGCAGAAGGTGAGGAAACTCGCCCGTCGCTCCCGTGGGAACTAGCGCATCGACCCCGTCG
>JAUVYU010000057.1 GCA_030602935.1 Candidatus Bathyarchaeota archaeon
AAGAAATGTTGAATATTGAAGAAACATTAAAAAATCTCAAAACAATAAAGGAACTAAGCAAAGATGCATCAGAAATCGATGACAGAATTGGCATAAGGGTTTTAAAGGATATTAGAACGCAAGTCCATGATAATTTAAAACGCAGTGTAGATCGGATCATAGGATTCGGCCTTAAAGAGGCCTCTCTCAATCAAACAACAGAAAAAAACATCTTGGTACACTCAAAGGACACGTTACTACCAAGAAAAGTGGACGCCATACATAAAATACTGCAAATAACTATTCTTGACACAATCCCCTACCAAATGATGATGGATGGAGAAACGAATATTGATATTTTCGACAATGAAAAAACCCGACTCACATACCTGGACGAATTTAAAGGGCGCATAAAAATTCTCCTTAAGAACGTACAAGAAGGAAATCTAGATGACCAATTGAAAAGACCTTCTGAAGAAATAATCCATGACATTATCGGACGGTATGGAAAATTATTACCTCGACTAGACATTAATCCAAATAAGGGTAGAACGATAGGGTATTTTCACATGTTAATATCCCGCGCGCGAAAGGTAGATTTTGATCGAGCGCGCGTATAAAGTCACACTACAGGTCCCTAACCATTGCGCGCTCGCAATCTACCCTCTCTCCTCTCGATTTAAGGGCTTCATATTCCGCACGCGCAGTAATTTGCAGACATTGTAACTAAAAAAATTGGTCTACCGCGCGCCAGCGCGTTGCTATATTGCACCTTTTTCCATCACAAATCAAGCCAAGACATCTCGTTGACCGGTCAAATTCGCGTGTGAATGCAAGAAAATGTCAATTCTAGGAATTTAGCAACACCCTGGCGCGCTCACACGCGCAGCTGGTGGATTGCGATTTGAACTCTACGAATGTGGTGTATGCGCACGCGCAGCCTTCGCGCGCTAGGCTGTTTAGAAATGCGCGCAGCAGGTTTATTTTTCTTTCACCCCACTTTTATTAACCTTGACCCGCTATTATCCCTAGCAAGTAGTGACTTCTGGATGTCCCGCGAAGAGGCCCTCACGGAGATAGTCGACAAGACCTTCTCTCTTCCGCCCAAGGTGATCCTTGGATACGCCCAGCTGGACCAGGCCTTCACGAGCGGAGACCTGGCGAGGATCTGCGACATCTCCCGCTCCTCCGCCAAGTTCTACCTCAAGAAGATGGTGGAGATCAGGCTTGTGACGAAGGTCCCCCACAAGCGAAAGTACCAAAAGTACGCCAACGCTGACACCTTCTCTGTCTGGCTGAAGGACCTCATCAAGCTCGCTGTGGCACCCATCGAGTCAGGCCAACTGAAGCTCCCGGAGAAGGAATAGGGGCTACGAGATGTCTCTGAGGGACCTAGCCAACACAAAGCCCAAGAGACAGAGGTTCACCCGGACCCTCGACAGGGCTCAGATCAGGAGTATGAAGAAGAGGGGCTACGACGCCGAGCGTGAGCTGGTGAAGATGATGCGCGGGGCTGGTTTCGACGCCCTCAGGGTCCCGGTGAGCGCCCCCAGCAACGAGCCCCTCCCCGACGTATTCGCCATCAGGGGAAAGACCATCCTCGCCTTCGAGGCTAAGAGCCAGGCGAGGTACGCCTACTACAAGAGGAAGCAGATCACGAAGCTCTTCGAGTTCCTCGAGATCCACAAGATCTACCCGAAGAGGCTGGCTGTCCTAGCTGCCAAGTTCAAGTACAAGGGCTGGGTCTTCCAGGTAATCGAAAAGCCCGGCGACTTCTCCCTCAGGATCGGGGGCGGCATCAGCTTCAGGGAGCTCATGAAGATAGCCGAATGATTTTCCGAGTCGTGACTGTCAGGTTTAAATAAGTTCTTTAAAACCATCCTACTAGTTTAATGTAGGATTTGATTGAGATGGTTGTTGAGCTTTCATATGAGCAGGCGCGCAAGGTCTACCCCTACGAGAACGTGGAGTGCACGAGCACCGCTGAGCTCACACCTCTGAAGGAGATAATTGGGCAGGACCGGGCTGTCAGGGCCCTCCAGTTCGGACTCAAGATCAAGGACAAGGGATTCAACATCTACGTCTCAGGCATACCCGGTACGGGCAGGAGGACCGCTATCGTCAACTTCCTCGAGGAGATAGCGAAGGACCGCCCCGTTCCATCTGACTGGGTCTACGTCAACAACTTCAAGGACGCCAACAGGCCTCACGCCGCAGAGCTTCCAGCGGGTAAGGGGGCCGAGTTCAAGATGGACATGGAGAGGTTCGTCTCCGAGATGAGGGGGGCACTGAGGGTGGCCTTCGAGAGCGAGGAGTACGCCAGCAGGAGAAGCGACACCCTGAAGGTAATAGAGGCCGAGCGAGACGAGGTCACGAATAAGGTCAACTCCATAGCGACCAACGCCGGGTTCCTCCTCAAGAGGTCCCCCATCGGACTGGTCCTGATCCCGATCATCAACGATCAACCCATCAACGACCAGGAGTTCACCCAGCTCCCACCGGACCAGCAGCAGCAGATCCAGGAACGGAGGGAGGCCCTCCAGGAGCAGCTGAGGAGCTCCCTCAAGGAGTTCCGAGACATCGAGAGGAAGATGGGCGACGCTATCAAGGAGCTGAACAGGGCCGTCGCCTCCTTCGCACTGGAGCCGATGCTGGCTGCCCTTAAGGAGAAGTTCAGCGACTGCGAGGACGTGATAAGCTTCCTTGGCGATGTTGAGGACGACGTCCTCGACAACCTGCCATCCATCCTCCAGGGGGAGAGACAGCAAACACCTCAGCTCCCCTTCCAGATGCCTGGGATGAGGAGAGACCCGACGGGCAAGTACAAGGTCAACCTGATCGTCGACAACTCGGAGCTGAAGGGAGCCCCAGTCGCCATGGAGGAGAACCCCACATACCCCAGGCTCTTCGGTGCGACTGAGAAGGAGGCAAGGTTCGGGGCCCTGGTCACGGACTTCACCATGATACGTGCTGGTTCAGCCCACAGGGCCAACGGAGGTTTCCTGGTCGTACCGGTTGAAGGGCTGTTCACCAACCCCGTTGTATACGAGAGCCTGAAGAGGACTATCGCGAACCAGAAGCTGGAGATCGAGGAGGCCGCCGCTCGGCTCGGCTTCATAATGACGAAGTCGATCTCGCCGGAGCCCATCCCGTTCGACTGCAAGGTGATCCTGGTCGGGGACCCCAAGGTCTACCAGGTCCTCTACACGAGGGACAGGGAGTTCAATGAGCTGTTCAAGGTGAAGGCCGACTTCGACGTCACCATGGACAGGAACGAGGAGAACGCCAATCTCTTCGCCTCATTCATCTGCGCCCTCTGCCAGAAGGAGGAGCTGACCCACCTCGACCCGACAGGCGTCGCGGCTGTGATAGAGTACAGCTCAAGGCTCGCAGCCGACCAGCTGAAGATGTCGACCCAGTTCGCGGTGGTATCCGACATCATCCGGGAGGCCAACTTCTACGCAGTCGAGGAGGGCGCCGGACTGATCACCAGGAAGCACATCAACATGGCGCTGGAGGAGAAAATCTACAGGTCGAACCTCGTCGAGAAGAGGATCGACGAGATGATCGAGAGGAACGTCATCCTCATCGAGACCGAGGGGGAGAAGGTGGGCCAGGTGAACGGACTAGCAGTGCTCTCCATGGGGGATTACGGGTTCGGCAAGCCCAGCAAGATCACCGCAAGCATCGGGGTGGGGAAGAAGGGCATCATCGACATCGAACGCGAGGCCCAGATGGGAGGCAGAACACACACAAAGGGAGTGATGATCCTGAGCGGCTACCTGAACGACCAGTACGCCCAGGACGAGCCCCTGAGCCTTACGGCCAGGCTGGCCTTCGAGCAGAGCTACTCGGGGGTCGACGGGGACAGCGCCTCCAGCACCGAGCTCTACGCCATGCTCTCAGCCCTCTCAGGGAAGCCCATAAGACAGCACTTCGCCGTGACCGGATCCGTCAACCAGAAGGGGGAGGTCCAGGCCATCGGCGGCGTAAACGAGAAGGTGGAGGGCTTCTACGGGGTCTGCAAGGTGAAGGGCCTCACGGGCAAGGAGGGCTGCGTCATCCCCTACAGCAACGTCCAGAACCTGATGCTGAAGGAGGAGGTCGTCGAGGCCATCAAGGAGGGGAGGTTCCACATCTACCCCGTGAAGACCATCAACGAGGGCATCGAGGTCCTCACAGGAGAGAAGGCCGGTGAGAGGCGCCCCGACGGGACATACGAGGAGGGCACCATCAACTACCTCGTCCAGAGGCGCCTCACGTAGATGGCGGAGCGCATCAAGGAGTACAGGGAGTAGCGGGCTCCCTAAAAGTACCCTTTTTTTATAGAACCACCTCACCTACACTCAAGGAAGTGTGCGTCTCATGTCTGAAACCGTGTACGACGTCATCATACTCGGGGGAGGCCCAGCCGGGCTCACAGCCGGGATCTACACAGCCCGTCAGGGACTCAGCACCCTCCTCATCGAGGGAAAGAAGCTGGGAGGGAGGGCCTGGGGGCCCCACCGTGTGGAGAACTTTCCGGGTTTCCCTGAGGGGCTCACCGGCACCGAGCTCATGGACAGGTTCATAGAGCAGAATAAGAAGTTCGGCGTCGAGTTCAAGCAGGAGACCGTCGTCGGCCTGAGCGACATGGGCGACACCAAGTTCGTGCAGACGAGAGGGGGCTTCTATCAGAGCAGGGCCGTCGTGGTCACCACGGGCATCCAGAGGAAGAGCATGAACATACCCGGGGAGCTGAAGTTCAAGGGAAGCGGCGTCGCCTACTGCGCCATCTGCGACGGCCCATTCTACAAGGATCAGCCCGTGGCCGTCGTGGGATGTGGCAAGGACGCTGTGGAGGACGCCCTGAGGTTGGCCGACACGGCCAGCAAGGTCTATGCCATACCGGGGAGCGGTGGGTTCACGGAGGGCATCGAGGAACTCAAGGAGCTCACTGAGCACACGAAAATCGACGTCATCGACGGGGTTGACATCGAGTCCATCGAGGGAGACCAGGTCGTCACCCACATCAACATGAAAGAGGGCCCCGTTAAAAGGCTGAACGTGAACGGAGTCTTCATAATACTCGACCACGTAGGAACATCAGACATACTCAGGGACTCAGGAATCGAGACGGATGACAGGGGCTGCATCATGGTGGATAAGAACCAGAAAACGAACATCGAGGGGATCTTCGCCGCAGGGGACTGCGTCTGCGGTGGGATGCAGATAGTCACGGCCGCGGGTGACGGGGGGAAGGCCGGATTGGCTGCCTCCCGCTACGTGAGGAGTCTAAAGAGCAAGAAATAGTCTAACGCCTCAATATTCTATCCCTACCAACTGCTCTCATCTTAGAGGATCACTTTTTTATCCGTTTCCGCCAGCTTGAATGACGACAAAGATGGTCAAGATAGAGGTCTATTTCTCACCCGTCTGCCCCCACTGCCCCGGAGCCAAGAAGCTCGTCGCAGAGGTAGCCTCAAGGTACGGGGACAGCGTGGAGGTGGAGGAGGTCAACACGTACACGCCGGAGGGCATCAAGAGGGGCATGGCGAACGGGGTCATGTCCGTCCCCACAGTGTTCGTGGAAGGAGAAAGGAAGTTCGTCGGCTTCCCCTTCAAGGAGCCCACGACATGTCGGCTTCTCCTCCCGCGCGCGCGATAAGATTATATTCTTCTTCTTCATGTTATTATTCGGACAAATATGTCAAACGTATACATAGAGAAGAAAAGCTACAACAAGATCATACGACTCGGAGAAGACCCAAAGACATTCGTTAACGATGCGGTTAAGGAGAAACTTGAGAGGAAGGAACAATGATAATCGGAACAATAACGATAGTCCTAAGTGTCGCCCTACTATGCATAGGGATATACGTGTTTTACGGAAACCGTCTACGTGAAGCCGCGGTGAGAAGAGCAGCGAGACGAGAACAGTTCGGTGACGACTATGACAGGTTCAAAGACGACCACAATA
>JAUVYU010000188.1 GCA_030602935.1 Candidatus Bathyarchaeota archaeon
TGAGGAGGATATCGTCGAGGGGATCCAGATCCTCGGAGCGTACCTGAAGGAATTGGTTTAGAATAGCACGTCCCTTTTCTCCACATATCTAGTTTTTTTTTCGGGTTTCTGCGTGTGCGTACCCGGCGTCTCTCCGGATAAGCTCTTGGGCAACCTCAACGAGGACGGTTGGCAACCGCTAGTAAGCCTAGGAGGGGATTGAAATAGGTAAAAAAGTTGGGTGTAATCTCATTGAGGCTGAGAGCGTGTCGCGGACCTTGGATCGCTCTACGCCTTCAGCTTCTCTAGTCTCTCGTTGACGTTCTTGAGCTGGGTCTCAAGATGCTCCTTCGCCTTCTCGAGCATCTCGATCTCCTCCTCGACAGACATGAAGATACGCCTGCGTCGGAAGCCCATGGGACGTCCGTGTGGTCTATGCATTTTCTCACCTCTTTTCTTCTTTTTCAGGTATGCTTCCGGCCCCGAACTGCTGGTGGTAGTACTCTGTGAGCTCGTCCATTATCGTTTTCCTTTGGATGACGCCCTCCAGCCCACGCTTGAGGGCCTCCTCGCCGACCTCGGTGAGGCTGTAGATCCTCCTGATCCTGCGGGTCTCCCCCGTGCTCTTGACCGAGGAGAGGAGCCCCCTCTTCTCCATCCTGTTCAGTATGGTGTAAACGGAGCCCGTCTCGAAGCGTCCCGACTGGACGTATCCTCTGGTCTCCATGGACTCGATGAGCTGGTAGCCGTGCATAGGCCTCTCGTGGAGCACTCTCAGGAGGAGGAACTGTATCCAGCCCCTCTCCGGTAGGGTGCGGTGGTGGGAGCGCCGACGCCTGGATCGGCGATGCATGTGGGGACGATTCATACCTAACAATGTTAAGTATAACACCGTTAAATATAAACCCTTCACTCAGCAACCGAGGAACGCACAATAGAAAATCGAGATAAATGAAGAAGAGATATCTGGGGAACTAGTATTCGACCGGTACTTCCTGCATTAGCTGGAAGAGCCTGAGGAACGCCTTGCTGTACCTGATGATGGCGCTCATGTTTCCCTTGAACTGGAGCATCCGCGTCATGATGGCGTTGGCTCCGTCTAACTCGCCCTTGTTCACCTGGGTCCACACGTCGTAGGGGCCCTCAAGGGTGAAGTCGGTCTTCTCGCCCTCGGCCAGGGCGCGGACATCATCGACCTTCCCGTCGTTGAACTTTATGTAGATCGCAGGCAGGTCAGCTCCCTCTGAGACGCTGAACGTGAAGGAGGCGATGAAGCCGCGGGTCTTGATTCCGAACTCCTCGTCCCCGTTTGCGATCTCCTCAACCTGCTTCCAGTAATCTAAATCGAGGACCTTTACCATATTTACACCTCTGACGACTGCTTAAGTAGAGCCGTATATTTTTAAATCCATTGCTCCTCAGGCAGACGTTATGTAATAGACCAGCCTCTCGACAAAACGGTCGTAAATCTCAGCCTGCCGCCTAACTTCTTCAAACTTAAATATAGAAGAGTGCATTCTCTGATGAAAGCTTAGAGGGTTATGTGAAATGGAAGCGAAAGAAGCCCTTGACAAGATCCTTATGCCCAAAAGTGTCGCCGTCATCAAGGCGTCAACCGACGCCTTCAAATGGGGCTACATGCTCCTCGCCGCCATCCAGAAAGGCGGATTTGAGGGCGACATCTACCCCATCAACCCGAGAGCCGAGGAGATCCTCGGGCTCAAGTGCTACGCCAACGTACGAGACGTCCCCGGGCCAGTTGACTCAGCACTCGTCGTCGTCCCGGCCAGGTTCGTCCCCTCAGTCTTCGAGGACATGGTCGCGAAGGAAGTGAAGGGGGCCGTCGTCATCACCAGTGGCTTCGGCGAGACCGGCGAGGAGGGAAAGAAGGCAGTCGCACAGATCCTGGAGACCTCGAAGGGCAAGCTCAGGTTCATAGGGCCCAACTGCATGGGCGTCACCAGCAGCCCGGGCAAGTACAGCGCCCTCATGATCCCTTTCCTCAGCGAGACCGGTGAGGTCGCATTCATCAGCCAGAGCGGCGGATACGGCCTCCAGCTCTACCTCAGGTCGGACGCCATGGGAGTCGGCGTCGGCAAGTTCATCAGCAGCGGCAACGAGTCCGACATAAAGGGCTACGAGTACCTCAGGTACTTCGGCGAGGACCCCGAGACCAAGCTCATCTGTATGTACATCGAGGGCCTGAAGAACGGTCGCAAGTGGTACGAGGCCGCCAAGGAGATCACGCCGCAGAAGCCCATCGTTGTCATTAAGGTGGGTGTCACGGAGGCCGGCTCCAAGGCAGCGGCCAGCCATACTGGAAGCATAGCGGGGAGCGACCAGATCTACGACGCCGCATTCAAGCAGGCGGGGGTCATACGCGCCGGAGACGCCGTAGAGATGTTCGACTACATCAAGGGGCTCCTCTACTGTAACCTCCCAGAGGGGGCCAACATCGGTATCGTCAGCAACAGTGGAGGGATAGCTGTTGAGACGGCAGACCGCCTTATCCAGAACGGCATGAAGATCCCGACCCTCTCAGAGGAGGCCCAGCAGGAGGTCCTGGGGGTCATACCAGCGTTCGGCAACGCAAAGAATCCCGTTGACCTGACCGCGAGCCTAGATATGAACAGCTTCCTGAAGGCTCCGGAGATCGTCCTAAAGCAGCCCGAGATCCATGGCATGATCACCATCGGCCTCGGCACGGCTATACTCAAAACGATGTTCCCTGACGTGGGCGCCGAGGACCTGTCGGGCATGATAGGGTGGCTCAACGGCCAGCTCGTCAGTACCTACCAGAAGTATGGGAAGCCCGTCATCGTCATCGACCCAGCGGCAGATGTCGAGCCAGAGTCCGCGAAGGTGATGGAGGCTCAGAGGGTGCCCGTCTACACCACACCGGAGAGGGCGGCGGACGTTATGGGTGTCCTCTACAGGAGGAAGCTCTTCCTCGACAAGGTCAACGCCTAAGCATCCGTTTTTTATTAAATTTCCTTTTTATTGTTCATCTAGCTGTGGACGGCTTGAGAAGTCTATTAATAAAATAGTTTCATGAAATAAGTCTAAGCCTGCGCGCGCGGAAGACGAGAGATCCCAACGACTATGATAATCATATTCTCAGAGATAGGATAATAATAGGGGCAAGCCTATGCATGCTTTTATTTTTTTTAATCCTCTTTCGTATTGTTGTTTCTTAACGAATTTTGA
>JAUVYU010000223.1 GCA_030602935.1 Candidatus Bathyarchaeota archaeon
GGCCGTCTTGAGGATCTCCTTAGCGTTCTGAGGCCTGCCAGCCTCCACCTTCGCTAGGATCTCCTCGATGAGGCCCGCGACGTCCTCCAGGTCACCGTCTACCTCCGTGGCGTTACCGTACTTCCGGTCCAGCCTCGCCTGGGTCTGCCTGAGCACCCTGAGGCGTGCCTCCAAGGCGTTTGCCCCCTTGAGGACCTGGGAGACCTCGTCACCATCGATGTCGTCAAGCTCGTCGTCGACCTCGTCCACCAGGGACTGAAGGTCCTCCAGGACGTCGTCCACGTCCTCGTATGAGAGGCGGCTCTTGAACCCGTTCATCCTCCCCGCCGCCTGGGTGAGGGCGTTCTTAACCTTCTGGGCTCCCCCTAGGGTGAGGTTCCCCTCAAGGCTCTCGATCTTTTTCCTTAGCCCCTTGAACCGGGCCTCGGCCCGCTCCATGAACTTCTCGGCCTTCGCCACCTTGTGCCTCTTGACGACGCTGTTCACGAAGCCCTTGAGCCTGCCCATTATGTTCCTTGCCGCCGCCAGATGCCTTGCAGCAGTCTTCAGGTCGCCCTCCTCGAGGGCTAACGCAGCGTCGTCTAAGTGCTCCTCCGCCGCTAGCAGGGCTTCCTCGGCCTTCGCGATGTAATCCAACACCGTCGTATTGTTCTCGTACTCCTCTGCGAGCCTGCCCAGCGTCTCCCCGACCTTCTCAAGGTAGAGCCGGGCTCTCTCAAGGGCGTTCTCCAGCCCTTCGCCATCAGGCGCCCCGTCATCGTCGTCATCGGGTGCGCCGTCAACTCCATCAGGGTCGTCGACGGGAGCCGCAACGACTGAGAACCAGACAGAGGCCTCCTCGACCCCTGATACAGCTGAGACGTCGTAGAGCCCCTCGGGGGCCGTCTCGGAGAGCAGGAGGGAGGTCTCGAATTTGCCATCCTCGCCGGCCGTCATGTCCTCATCAAGTAGGGTTGAGGTGGAGTTGAAGACCACCATCACCGTCACGTTGGCGAGAGGACTTGCCTCTCCTGAGATCTCTACAATCTCACCGGGATAGTAGATCGACTCAGCGGACTCTACAGTTAGAGGCTCATCATCGGGGTCCTCAGGCTCGGGGTCCTCGGGCTCGGCAAAGACCGTGAACCAGGTCTCGGCCTCAGTTCCGTTGGCGGAGACTGTGACGTTGTAGAAGCCTAGCTGGACCGTCTGCTGAGAAGTGCTGTACTCCAATCCGTATGTTCCGTTCTCGTCTGCGGTCAAGTCCGCTTCAAGGAAGGCCACCATCGTGTCGTTGAAGACGATGGATAGGGATACATTAGCAAACGGGTCCGTGCTTCCGCTGATCTCGACCTCGTCCCCCAGCTCGTAGGAGGACTGGTCGGTCCATACGTCCAGCGTCTCCACGGCGAACGCGATGTTGACGCTGGGTATGAAGAGAAGGGCTATCGCGAAAAGGGATACAATCTTGCTCTTTTTCATCATGATCACTTCCAAAGGGTTAGGGGTTGAACGCGCGCGACGCAGGCACCGGTCCGATAGTCTAACCCCCCGGAAAGACCGCCTTGAACCTGCCGCGAGGAAAACACCTGGGATACGTAACTGCCTTCGGCATGGTACGAAACCACCAAACGGAGAGGAGTGGAGGTCGTCAAGGCCGATAGCGCCCACGCATCGCTGCACGTCAACCCTTTCACCGCACCTGTAAGGTACGTAATTAGATATGAGGAACCCGTAGGAATGGGTTGGAACACCTGTTCCATACGTCAAAGCCAGTTTTCCCCCATTAAAAGGGGCACAGGAAAGGGGAGAAACATAATATGCGATGCGATATCTGGTCTAGAACATCGGAGGGCCCAAATTTTGGGTCATCAACCTTTAAAGGATTGGAAAGGTGGTTATAACGAGTTTTCGGCCTCAATTCAGCCCGTTTATCTCGTGCCTCTCCGGATCCTTGATGAAGGCGTAGGTCAGCAGGAAAAGGGGAACCGTGGCGAACCAGATGAAGTATAGGGAGAAGTAGTGAGAGACGTTGTCGTAGATGTATCCGCCGAGTATCGACCCCACGGACGCCAGTATCAGGATGAAGAAGTTCCTGGAGCCCGCGATCTTCCCCCTGTGCTCTATGGGCACCAGGTCGGCGTACAGGGAGGAGATGGCCGAGCCGAAGATGATGTTCACCAGGGCGATGATGGGCATCGAGATCATGAGCCTCACGAAGTTCCCCCAGACGAGGAAGGGCGCCGCGATGGCGATGAGCACCCAGCTGACCAGCAGGGACTTCCTCTTACCGTACTTGTCCACCATCTTCCCGCATGGGATGGCCAGGACCACGATGGAGACGGACAGGGCGCTGAATACGTACGCCAGGTTGACGGGGGCGACCCCAAGCTCATCGATGATGAAGAAGATGAAGCTCACGTTGAACATGCTGTTGGGCAGCATGAAGAGGGCCTGAATCAGCAAGATGACCAGCACGGTCCTAGGCACCTTGCGCCAGACGGTGAGGCCCTCGACGAAGACCTTCGCCCCCGACAGGGACTTCACGAGCTCCCTCCCGTTCAGGGGTTCGGCGTCCACCACAGTCTCCTTGATCCTCATACGGAGGAGCGCAGCCACTAACAGCCCTAACGCCGCGAAGGCGAAGGCTATCCTTGTTCCCGTGATGAGCCCGAAGTTCACGTAGAGGAGGCCCGCGAGGAGAGGGGAGGGCGTCGTCGACGCGCTGTTGATGAGCTGTATCACTGAGTAACCCGTCCCCCGCTTCTCGGGGGGAATGGAATCCATGACGAGGGCGTTGAAAGCGGGGTTGTATATGGAGGCCAGCCCCCTCAGGACGGCCCCCAGGAGGATGGTCTGCCAGTTGGGGGCGAAGACGTAGAACATGGTGGC
>JAUVYU010000088.1 GCA_030602935.1 Candidatus Bathyarchaeota archaeon
CCAGTGCCACTTCGGCCTCGACACCCTCTCATGGTCGAGGAATGGAGCCGAGGCCACAGGCGTCGACTTCTCCGAGAACGCCATACAGCTCGCAAGGCACCTCTCCAAGCAGCTCAGGATCCCCGCCGAGTTCATCCACGCCAACATCTATGACCTCTCCGAGCACTTAAACGGAGAGTTTGACATCGTCTACACCAGCTACGGCGTAATCAACTGGCTCCATGACATCGAGAGATGGGCTGAGATCGTCTCCCGCTACCTGAAGCCCGGGGGCATCTTCTACATGGCGGAGTTCCACCCCTTCATGTGGGTCTTCGAGCAGGAGGGCGAGGACTTGGTCGTGAGGTACGGTTACTGGCACAACCATGAGCCATCCTACTTCGAGGTCCAAGGAAGCTACGCCGACAGGGACGCGTTCATCGAGAACAGGGGAACCTACGAGTGGGCCCACCCCATAAGCAGCATCATCAACTCCCTCATCGGGGTTGGCCTCACCCTGAAGGAGTTCAGGGAGTACCCCTACAGCGTCGACGAGATCTACTCCAACATGGAGACGGGCGACGATGGCTACAGGCGATTCAAGAGGAAGGACTACCAGCTGCCCCTGATGTTCTCGGTGAAGGCGGTGAAGCCTGCCTGAGGGTAGCTGCACCTGCCCTCAAACCTTAAATCGACGCTCTCCCCTCCAATATCCGTTTCCAGGCGATCCCTATGGATACAGAGACACGTCTAGATCTTGTCACAAGAAACCTTCAGGAGATCATCGTCATCGACGAGCTCCGCGAGCTATTAGAGACCAAGGACCACCCCCGGGGCTATGTTGGCTTCGAGCCCAGCGGTCTGATGCACGCCGGCACGGGGCTCATCGTGGGCCAGAAGATGCACGACTACGCCGATGCAGGATTCCACTTCATCATCTACCTCGCCGAGTGGCACGGATGGATAAACAACAAGATGGGGGGCGTGCTGGAGAACCTAGCCGTCGCGGCCGAGTACTTCAAGGACTGCTTCACTGCGCTGGGCCTCCCCGAGGGGAAGGTGGAGTACCTCTGGGCATCGGACATCGTCGATACCAGGGACTACTGGGAGAAGGTCGTCCGGGTGATGAAGTCCACGAGCCTCAGGAGGACCCTCAGGGCGATGCCCATCATGGGAAGGAGCGTCGACTCCGTCGACGTCGAGACCTCATGGGCCCTATACCCCGCCATGCAGACCAGCGACATCTTCCAGATGGAGCTTGACTGCGCCTGCGCCGGGATGGACCAGAGGAAGGTCCATATGCTAGCCAGGGAGGTCGCCCCGAAGCTGGGGCTGAAGCCCCCCGTCTGCCTACACAATCCCCTCCTGCCAGGGCTTCAGATCACCACCGTCGACGGCAGCTTCGACGAGGACGCATCCATCGACGCGAGCATCAAGCACAAGATGAGCAAGAGCGTTGGGAAGGGAGCCCTCTGGATAAACGACTCCCCCGAGGAGGTGCGTGAGAAGTACCGGGAGGCGTACTGCCCCGAGAAGGTAGTTGTGGATAATCCCGTTCTCACCCATGCGAGGATGCTCGTCTTCCCCCACCTGGGGCAGCTGGAGATCGAAAGACCGAGCAAGTACGGCGGAGACGTAACATTCTACAGCTTCGAGGAGCTGGCGAGTGCCTACGAGAAGGGGGAACTCCATCCGCTGGACCTTAAGAACGGTGTGTCAGACGCCGTCATCAAGCTCCTGGAGCCTGTGGCAAAATACTTCGAGAAGAAGCCCGAGAACCTCGAGAAGATGAGAAAGCTGACGATCACAAGGTAAACTTAGAAGCCAGCCATCCGCCCCATCTTCTCCGCCATCTCAGCGAGCCTACAGGAGTAACCCCACTCGTTATCGTACCAGGCGAGAACCTTCACAAGTTTACCCGAAGCCATTGTCGACAGGCCGTCCACCACCGCCGAGTAGGAGTTATGGATGTAGTCGCATGAGACCAAGGGCTCCTCCGTGTAGTCGAGGATCCCCTTCAAACCCTTTACCGAGGCCTCCTTGAAGGCTGCGTTTACAGCCTCTGCCGTCGTCTTCTCTCCCAGGACCCCCACAAAGTCCACAACAGACGCCGTCGGCACGGGTACCCTCAACGCCATACCGTTGAGCCTCCCCTTCAGCTCTGGGATCACCTCTCCGGTGGCGGTCGTGGCCCCCGATGTCGTCGGGATGATGCTCATGGCAGCCGCTCTGGCTCGCCTGACGTCCTTGTGAGCCTTGTCCAGGATCTGCTGGTCATTAGTGTAGGCGTGGATCGTCGTCATGAAACCAGACTCCACTCCGAACTCGTCGTTGAGGACCTTCATGACCGGGGCGACGCAGTTGGTGGTGCAAGAGGCGTTGGAGACGATGTGATGCTTCCCGTGGTCGTAGAGGTGATCGTTGACTCCCATCACGACCATGATGTCCGGACCCTTAGCTGGGGCAGAGATGAGGACCTTCCGGGCACCCGCCTTGATATGCTTGGAGGCGCCCTCCCTGTCCCTGAATCTTCCCGTGGACTCGATGGCCAGGTACACGTCCAAGGCCTTCCAGGGGAGCTTTTCGGGATCCGACTCGTACAGGACTTCCAGTTCCTTCCCGTTGACCACGATGGTGTCGCCCTCCACCTCGACGTTGAAGGGAAGCTTCCCGTGTACGCTGTCATACTTGAGCAGGTGGGCCAGGGTCTTCGCGTCGCCCCTATTGATGGCGACGAAGTCCAGGTCCAGCCCAAGCTCCAGGGCAGCCCTGTAGGCGAGCCTGCCGGTCCTACCGAAGCCGTTTATACCGACCTTAACTCCCAAAAACCGTCCCTCAGCTAAAGTCACTGCACTGAATATTAAAACACGATGTTCAAATCGGGAACATTTTTATTCAGGCCTGATGCTTAAATGCCCGGTGTAGAAAACACCGCATCACTCTCACCGCGGGGCGAACGAACGAGACCCCTAAACGGGGCGCCGTTCTCCTTGCAATCACGACCGGGTTTGATTCTGTCAACCCCAGGTGGACACTGGGAGAAGCGTTCACCTGCGGCAAGAGTGGTAAATGATATAGAC
This sequence comes from Candidatus Bathyarchaeota archaeon, assembly GCA_030602935.1. Taxonomy (GTDB): domain Archaea; phylum Thermoproteota; class Bathyarchaeia; order TCS64; family TCS64; genus BS750m-G28. The sequence goes on from JAUVYU010000088.1 coordinate 3,060, forward strand.
ATGAACATAATGGGTTCAAGAGAGAAACATAGCGCAAAGTACATAATAGAGGCGAAATTCGTCGTCGAAGGCGTCGTCGAGAAGCACGACGTCATCGGGGCCATCTTCGGCCAGACCGAGGGGCTCTTCCCCAAGAACTTCGAGCTCAGGGAGCTCCAGAGGTCCGGTAAGATCGGAAGGATAGACATCGAGTTAAAATCCGCGAAGGACCGGACCGAGGGGAAGATCGTTGCCCCCTCCAGCCTGGACAGGGCGGAGACCGCCATCATCGCAGCGGCGATGGAGACGGTTGACAGGGTAGGGCCATGCGAGGCGAAGGTCTCCGTGGTGCAGATCTCTGACGTCCGCTTTGACAAGCGGGAGCAGATAATGAAGCGGGCCAAGGAGCTTATGAGGGACTGGGTGGTGACAGAGACCCAGGACATCGAGAAACTCCTCGCCGAGGTCTCCAAGGAGGACAAGACGGTCAAGGCAGTAACCTACGGACGTGAGAAGCTAACCGCTACCCCCAACCTCAGCAAGGCGAAGGAGATACTCATCGTCGAGGGCAGGGCAGACGTGAACAACCTCCTCAAGAGCGGCTACACGGACATCATCGCCCTGGAGGGCGTGAAGGTCCCCCGTACCATCATAAACCTCGTGAAGAGGAAGAAGGAGACAACCGCCTTCCTCGACGGGGACAGGGGCGGAGACCTCATCCTCAAGGAGCTGACCCAGGTAGCCCAGACCAAGTACGTCGCCAGGGCCCCATGGGGGAAGGAGGTCGAGGACCTCAACCCAGCCGAGATACGGGCCGCCCTGGCAGCCAGGGTGCCCTTCGCGGAGACTGGGAGCGCAAAGCCGGCGGAGGCCAAGCCTGCCCGTGCAGCCAGGCCTGCCCGTGCAGCCAGGCCTGCCCGAGTGGCGAAACCCGCCCGTGTGGCCAAGGTCGACCCTAAGGATGCCGAGATGCTCAAGGAGCTGGCCGAGGTCGCCAAGGGGCTGAAGGGAACCCTCGAGGCCGTCCTGGTGAAGAAGGACGGTGGAAAGATCGATGAGGTGCCCGTCATGGAGCTCGTGGAGCGGCTAAGGACCGAGGCGGATGTGGAGACGGTCGTCTTCGACGGCATCGTCACCGGGCGCCTCGTGGACGTCGCCGTGGAGCGGGGGATCGCGACCCTAGTGGGGGAGCGCCTCGCCGAGGGCGTCCGGGTTCCCAGGGGTTTCAGGGTACGGGTCTTCAAGGACCTCAAGTAGCCTCATAATTCCCATTTTTTACATTCTCATTCTGCGTCTTAGAGCGGGCCTTGTCCGTGCCAGCTGCTGGTAGACGTCCCCGAATGTCTCGTCGGGGTCGAGGGGGCGTTTTATGTAGACCCCGGTTCTGCCTATCCTCTCCCTGCGCTGGAGGGTTCGGATCCTGTCTAGGACGATGGTGACGCCTACGCCCAGGGTCTTTGCGACGACCCCCTCCCTGCCCTGGATGGGGGTCTCGGTGTGGCCGTTGGGGGTGGGCTGGATGAGGTTGAGGTGTTTGGTTACGCCTGGGACCCGGGTGTTTTCCTGGATCTGGTGGTGGGTGATGGATCCTGCGAAGCCGTAGAATTCTCGTTCCCGGGTTTTCAGGGGGACGAGGGGGAAGCTGTAGCTGCGGTTGTCGGCGACGTGGATGTAGCCCTTGG
>JAUVYU010000205.1 GCA_030602935.1 Candidatus Bathyarchaeota archaeon
AAGGGGGTGGGCCCAGTCATCGTGGAGAGCGCCCAGAGGCTCCTGAACACCCCGTACAGCGAGCTCTGCGAGGGGCCCTGAGGCCACCGTAAGCCTCTTTTGAATGGTGAGCCCAGTTATGCTCGGTGGACATGAGTAAGCGAGCGATAAACATCGGTGGAGGGGAGCCCGAGTTCGACACGCCCCCCCACATCGTGGAGGCCATAAAGAGGGCGCTGGACGAGGGGCACACCCACTACGGGAGCTTCGCGGGCATCCCGGAGCTGAAGGAGGCTGTGGCCGCCAAGTACGACGGCTACGGCGTGGACGTCGACCCGGGCCGCGTCCTCATCACCCCCGGGAGCACCATGGGCATCTACATGGCCCTGAAGGGGATCATGGAGCCTGGGGACGGGATCCTCACGGCGGACCCCTGCTTCTTCGCCTACTACTCGACATTCGACTTCGTAGGAGTGAAACCCGTGGGCTTCCCCCGGTACGAGGCTGAGGGATGGGTGGTGCACCCCGAGGACCTGACGGAGGCAGTGACCCCCCGGACGAAGGGGATCCTGATCTGCAGCCCCGATAACCCCACGGGGGCTGCGCTGACTGACGCCGAGCTGAGGGGGATCGCCGAGGTGGCGGTGGACCACGACCTCACGGTGATCACCGACGAGATCTACGACATGATCACATTCGACGGAGTGGAGCACGTGAGCATCGCGTCCCTGCCGGGGATGGCCGAGAGGACGGTGATCCTTAACGGCTTCTCTAAGGCCTACGCGATGACGGGGTGGAGGCTGGGGTACGTCATCGCCCCGTCGGATGAGATGTACAGGAGATTCTTCGGCATCCAGATGTCGACCTACCTGGTGGTGAACGCGGCGGTCCAGCGGGCGGGGGTGGCGGCGCTGACGGGGTCCCAGGACTGCGTCCGGGAGATGGTGGAGGCCTACGACGCGAAGCGGAGGTTCTGCGTGGACGCGTATGACGGGATGGACGGCGTGGAGTGCGCCTCCCCCCAGGGGGCGATGTACGTCTTCCCGGATATCTCGTCGTTCGGGCTGAGCTCGTCGGAGCTGTGCGGCAGGCTCGTGGAGGCGGGCGTGAGCGTGAGGCCAGGGGCGGACTTCGGCTCCCGGGGCGAGGGGCACTTCCGGCAGAGCTACGCGCAGTCCATGGCGGACATCCGGGAGGGGCTGGAGCGGATGGCTGGGGTGTTCGAGGGGCTCTAGGCCCCGCGAAACCCTTTAAGGGGGTGGGTCTGGGTACGTTTGTTGTGGGCCCGTAGCAGAGTGGATAATGCACCGGCCTCCGAAGCCGGAGACCGTGGGTTCGAATCCCACCGGGCCCGCCACTAATTAGGTGCGAAACCCTTTTATCAGAGCCGCATCTAAACCTATAACGTGGCTCCCCAAAAGATAACAAAATCAAAAGCACTTACACAAAACCCGGAAGTAGAGAGATGGCGAGCAAACCTTGCCAGAGGCAGCAAAGTAACAGCTCAAGTCTACATCCGGCGCCTGAGTAGAGCATGCGAACTCCTCGATTCAACTCCACAGAGACTCATCGAAAAAGCCAGTGAGGACATGAAGAGCTTCCAGGACTCTTTGCAGAATATGGTGACACAGATGGAGTCTCAGGGCAAATCACCTGGCTACATCCTCGGAATCGTCAAGGTAGTGAAGTCCTGGCTCAGGCAGAACGACCTTGAGATCACCCGTCGTATTAAAGTCAGCAGACCTACTGCTACGCCAACTTTGGAGGATGAACAGATCCCGTCCAAGGAGGAGCTCTCAAGGATCTTCAGATCGTCCTCTCTTCGCACGAGGGCTGCGGAGGTCTTAATGGCCTTTGGAGACCTGAGGCCCCAGGTCCTGGGCAACCACGACGGAAGCGACGGCTTATCCCTCCGAGATCTTCCTGAACTCGAGATAGGGGTGGAGGAAGTGGAGTTCACACGTATTCCATCGATGGTGGTAGTCAGGCCTGATCTCAGCAAGGCTAGGCACAGGTACTTTACGTTTCTCTCAGGCGAAGGCTGTACCTACCTGAAGGAGTACCTGGACTACAGGATCAGACAGGGAGAAGCCCTGGGACCAGAGTCTCCAGTCATAGGCCATGAGAGGTCGTCTGCTTCGAGAAGGTTCCAGCTCACGAAGAAGATCTCGCATCTGATCAGGACTGCCATGAGGAGGGCGGGAGTCTATAAGCGCCCTTATGTCCTCAGGTGTTATGCGGAGACACAGCTTATCATCGCCGAGTCAAGGGGGAAGATCAGTCATCCCTATGTGCAGTTCATAGCAGGACACAAGGGAGACATCGAATCCAGGTATAGCACCAATAAGGGAAAGCTGTCGCCCGAGATGATAGAGGACATGAGACAGGCCTATGGGCGGTGTGAGCCGTTCTTGGGCACCGTGGAGCCGCCTCTGGCGCAGGATCTGATTGTCAAGGAGGCGAAGATGGAGGCGTTGAAGAGCATAGCCAAGAACCTTCTCGACATCGACCTCCTCGAGGTGAAGATAGCCAAGGAGAGAGAGTTGGAGAAGGATCTTGACCTAGATGAGGAGATTGAGCTCTTCGAGAGCGAGATCAGGAGGATGAGGGAGGAGAACGACCCCCAGATCATCGTCGGTGAGGAGGAGCTGAAGGAGCATCTGGCGGAGGGCTGGCAGTTCGTCAGCGTGCTACCCTCACAGAAGATCCTGATAAGGAAAGAAAACTGAGCTTAATAATTTAGGTGTCTCCCTCGAACATGAGTCTACTGAGGGATTCCACGATCTGCTCCTTCCGCTTGTAGGCGTTTACGTTGAGGAGTTTGATCAGGCTGTTAGTGACCCTCCTGTAGGGGTCGATGGCCTGGCTGACGCAGTGATCCAGGAACTCATGCCTCAAGGTCTCAGTCGCCTCCTCCTCGTCTGATTCGTAGACGAATATGGTGCTGCCCTTCACCTCACCTGACAGGGCGCCTCTAGGGTCAGGAGCCCACACGAGGTTCAGGTCCAAGCCCATGCCCGAGAGGCG
>JAUVYU010000172.1 GCA_030602935.1 Candidatus Bathyarchaeota archaeon
ACCACATGCTGTCCTCTGACCTGGTCGAGAAGATCCCCTGGGTCATAGAGGAGTCCCTCAGTGGCAGGACGAGGCGGAAGGCCTAGGGGTAGACTGGATAAAAATTGGGTAATGTGGGTCTTTAGAAATCCCGGTTCTTCGTAATCTCCTCGATCTTGAGGAACTCCTTTCCCCTGTTGAAGTAGTTGATGATGTTCTCCCCCTTCTGGGTGATCCCGAAGACGGTGTTGGTCCTCTTGTCCCTGTTACTGGACGCGTCTATCCGATCGATCAGGTCTTGGGAGACCATCGACTCCAGTATCTTCTGGAGAGGCTTCCAGGAAAGGTTCGCCTCGTACATTATGCGCGTGGGCTTCCTGATCCCGCTCTTAATGGCCCATAGTACATCAAGGTAGATCTCAAGTCTCGATCTGCGAGGCAAACTCTCACATCCCTTGCTCTATGTTGAAAGAACTACAGCGGAACCTGTTATCTTCGTTTGTATGTAGTTGAATTCTACATTTTGGGTACCTAACAGGGACCAATAAGACTGATGAGTGACTATAATTCATTAAAATTGGAAAAGAAGGTGTTTAAAAAAAACGTTGGTCTAGAGCCTCGCCCTGGGGGTTATCTCCAGCTCAATGAGGTCCTCTGCCCTCTTGAAGTACTGGATGACGTTCTCCCCCTTCTGGGTGAGCTTGTAACAGTAGGTGGTCCGCTTGTCCCTTAGGTTCTTGGGGCTGTACTCCTCTATCAGGTTCTGGCCTATGAGCGAGTCCAGCGTCCTCTGGAGCGGCTTCCACGAGAGGTTCGACTCGTACATGATGCGGGTAGGCTTGTTCACACCGCTCTTGATTGCCCAGAGCACGTCAAGGTAGACCTCCAGCCTCGATCTCCTGTTCTTCATCTTTCACACGTCCATTCAAACTGTATCGGCGTCATACACGTATACATTATATCGGTTTTCCGATATGTCCGCCATATACCCCATTGACACAGATATAAGTATTTCTGATCCGTATCCCTGATACATTACATTAAACCGTAAAAAACACCTTAAATACGGTTATGGATCACTGATCTATCTTCTAACAGAGCCTTTTTGGACACAATCCATGTCCCGTATTCCCCTCCCTGAGAGACTCAACGCCCCTCATCAGCGCCTTCCGTACAGGCTGATCAGCAAAGACACCGCTGAGATCATTATCAGCAGTGGGGAGGTTGCGAAGAAGAAGCCATCCCTCCTGTAGACCCACAAGATTATCCAGGGCACCTTCTCCAGGCTCGGCATGCTGCGTATGACGAAGGGGAGGGCGACCAGTATCAGACCGCAGGCTATCAGGACCAGCCCGAGGGCGGTGAACGGCCTGTAAAGCGATTCCATATCCCTCTCCGATCCCACTCTCCTCTGTGAATTTAAACTTGGATGGGCCCATCGAAATAGTTATAACTTCTTCCTCCTTCCCCCAACCAGTAATTCGGGGTATTCTGATGAGACTCGTCATACTTGGGCCTCCGGGATCCGGCAAGGGGACGCGGGCGAAGATAATCGGACGGATTTTCGGATACCCGGTTATCACCACGGGGGCAATGCTCAGGGAGGCTGTGGCCGCCGGTACCGAGTATGGCAAGGTAGCTGAGGGATACATGAAGAATGGGGAGCTCGTCAGAGACGACGTCGTCATCGGCCTCGTTGAGGAGCGGCTCAAAAAGCCCGACGTGGAGGCGGGATTCATCCTCGACGGATTCCCCAGGAGCGTCAACCAGGCGAGGGCCCTCGACCGCATCCTCAACAAGATGGGGGCCATCCTGGACGTCGTGCTGTATGTCACGGCTAAGCCAGAGACCATCCTGAGCCGGCTCTCCCTCCGCAGGTCATGCCCCAAGTGCAGCGCCATCTATCACCTAAAGGACATACTCCCCAAGGTGGAGGGAGTCTGCGACGAGTGCGGCAGCAAGCTGGTCCAGAGGGACGACGACAAGGAGGAGATCATACTCCACCGCCTAGAGGTCTACGAGCAGCAGACCTTCCCCATCCTGGAACGATACGAGCGGCTCGGCAAGGTCAGGGAGGTAAGCGGCGAGCTTAAAATCGACGAGATCCCGGGCGAGGTCGAGCGGGTCCTAAAAGGTCTCTAGGCCTCAGATCTTGTAGCCGAACTTTCTCAGGATCTCCTTTCTCCACTTGACGCCTTCCTCGTCCTCAACGCCGACAGGGCTCTGGCCGTCTATGACACCCAGGATGCCCCTCCCCTGCTCCGTCTCGGCGACCACGACCTCCAGGGGATTGGCCGTGGCGGCGTAGATGGTGCAGACCTCGGGAACTATCTTGATCTGGTTGAGGACGTTGATGGGGAAGGCGTCCCTCAGGAGCACCACGAAGCTGTGGCCGCATCCCAGCCTCAGGGCGTTCTCCGCGGCAACTTCTTTCAGACCTTCATCGTTCCCCTCCACCCTCACGAGGCGCTCCCCTGAGGACTCGCAGAACGCAAGGCCGAACTTCACGCCCGGCGTGGAGGTGGTCATGGTCTCATAGATGTCCTCCACCGTCTTGATGAAGTGGCTCTGACCGAGGATGAGGTTGCAGCCCTCGGGGGTCTCCATCTTTACAACCTTGAGCTCCATGTCTCACTCGGAGACTGATCAGGCTCAGGGGCCATATGAGGGTTGCGACCGGTGACAAACGTATTAAGACGCCATGAGAGAGGATCTAATGATGTCAAGGGAGAGGCACCGCAAGAAGTCAGAGGATCTACAACGAGGTCTTCCGCAGCTTAGCTGGGGTGATGTCCCCCACAGCGTCGCCCCCTACGTCCCGACGCCTCACAACGTCGTCGATACGATGCTCACCCTGGCCTATGCTGATTCGGACGACGTGGTCTACGACCTGGGGTGCGGCGACGGGAGGATACTATTGGCAGCCGTCGAGGACTTCGGAGTCAAGAAGGCGGTAGGCTACGACCTCAACCCCAAGATGTGCGGCAGGGTAAGACTCAAGATCGACGAGAAGAGGTTGAGAGACCGCATCGAGGTAGTGAACGGCAACTTCTTTCTGGCGGACCTCTCGGGCGCCTCGGTGGTCACCCTCTACCTGACGACCTCGGGGAACTCCAAGCTTAGGCCCAAGCTCGAGGAGGAGCTGGCGCCTGGGTCCAGGGTCGTGAGCCACGACTTCCCCATCCACGGCTGGACTACGGTCAAGGAGGAGCCGCCGGAGCACTACGTAGTCGGCTCCCACAAGATATACGCCTACTCCATCCCCGAGGCCTACGAGCCGAAGTCCTCCATCCTCAGGTCTAAGGAGGAGGATGGCCGATGGAGAAGAATAAGGGATCTATTCGTCAGGGAAAGAGGGGAACGCCCCTAGAGGACGCCAAGCGCAAGGCCGATTATAGCCATCCTGGCGTAGATACCGTGCTTCACCTGTCTGAAG
>JAUVYU010000252.1 GCA_030602935.1 Candidatus Bathyarchaeota archaeon
TCCACATCCTTCCTGGAGAAATATCCCTTCATGAAATGGAGCCCGTCCGTGCCCATTCCAAAGGCCTTTATCAAAGTGAAAGGTAGAGAGCTGCCAAGGGCATAACTACACTTTCCCCATTTAAACGCCTTGGAGGGGTGCATCCTCACGGGTCGGGTAAACGAAGTTATGTCGTCATATCTCTTCACATCATAGCCTAACTGTCTAACCTTGTAAACAATCCAAGATTCATAACCCCATTTTATGGGATATCTCATGCCGTTTATGGTGTTCCATAACCTTGCATCGATAAGCCTCCCTGAGCCCCATGGGGTGTCAACATTCAGATTTTTTAACTGGGTTCCTCCGCTAGCAACTTTGACATTGGTCCCCATTCTACTTAGAATTGACTCAACGTAATTATCTGATAATATGTGGTCTGCACCCATCTGCAGTACAAAATCTGGGATTACATGCTCCTTTATACGCTCCAAACCGGCATTGCACACATTGGCTAATTCAGGTCTTCCAATATAGCTATCCTCATGATAAGGAAGGCGCACAACTTGGCACCCTTTTTCTACGGCTATAGCCGATGTGGCATCCACTGATCCGTCATCAACCATAACAAGGGGGTAAACATCGTGTGTTTGGCTCTTCAAAGAATCTATAGTTCTGCCAATGGAGCGCTCCTCATTCCTAGCAATGATGAAAGAGGAAACTGAATACATTATCTTATCTTCTTCCTTAGGAGATTTTGAATGGGAGCACAAGCATCCATTTGACTCTTAGCCATTCTTACCACAGGTTGGGGCGTATAACTGCATAAACCTTATGGAGCATATAAGGGATTCAACATAAAATATCAACCTTGGGAATATTTTCCTGGTGAAAAGAACGATCGCGCCTTTACTCCCCTTGTTACCGCATTGAGAGAGTAATGAATAGATATTAAGATTTTCGATAAATTCATATACATCTGTATACATCTTTCACATGTAATGTATCAAATGTATAGGTGATATGTGTGTTTGCGCTTGATGAGATAGACAGGAAGCTCCTGAGGGAGCTCCTCACGAATTCGAAGAGGTCCTACCGCGAGCTGGCCCGCGCCCTCGGCGTCTCAGCCGCGACGGTGATCAACCACGTCCAGAGGCTCGAGTCAGCCGGGGTGATCAAGGACTACTCCGCACGCCTCGACCACGAGAGGCTGGGCTACGAGCTGACGGTGGTCACGGAGATCGTCATCTCCAAGGGTAAGCTCCTGGAGACGGATGAGGAGATCGCCAAGATACCTAACGTCTGCGCCGTCTACGACATCACGGGTCAGACCGACGCCATGGTCGTCGCCAAGTTCAAGAGCAGGAACAAACTCAGCGACTTCACCAAGGCCCTGCTGGCGATGCCCTACGTGGAGAGGACCAACACCCACGTCGTCCTCACCACCGTGAAGGAGGACTTCCGCCTCAAGGACCACATATAACCCTTTTTCGTTTTTTTCAGATGAAAAAAGGAGGGATCAGGGCTTCAGAGCCACGCCAGGCAGCTCTCCGGTGTGTTCACCCTCGTCGATGACGACCGTGCCGTTCACTATCACGTAGGGTATGCCTGACGCGAACTGATGGGGGTCGATGAAGGTGGCCTCATCCTTGACCGTTGCCGGGTCGAAGACCGTGACATCCGCCTTGTACCCCTCTCTGAGGAGCCCCCTGTCCTTGAGGCCCAGGCGTAGGGCTGGGGCGGAGGTCATCTTCCTCACGGCCTCCTGGAGGCTGAGGATCCCCTCCCTCACGTAGTGGCCTATCACACGGGGGAAGGTCCCGTAGAACCTGGGATGAGGCTTGCCCCCACCCAGTACACCGTGGGGGGAGACGGCCCTCCCGTCGGAGCCCACCATGCCGAAGGGGCTGCGCATCACCCGCCTCACGTCCTCCTCGGACATCCCGAAGGCGACGATCTGGACCTGGGCGTCCTCGGCGAGGAGGAGGTCGAACACCGCGTCTCTGGGTTCCTTGCCCTCCTTCTCAGCTATCTCGGTCACCCTCATCCCCTCGTACTGGGTGTTGTTCTTCGCCCTCGCGATCATTATGGAGCTTAGATCGGTGGTTATTGCCCTCCAGTCAGCTGCCTTGATCTTCTCACGGGTAGCTGGATCTCTCAACCTCTCCAGCAGGACGTCCGCGCCGCCTTCCTGAGCCCAGTGGGGAAGAAGGGCTGAGAGCCCCGTGCTGCTGGCGATGTAGGGGTACTGATCGAATGTGACGTCGACGCCTCTCGCTCTCCCCTCGGCTACCAGCCTCAGCGAGTCCACGGTCTTCCCCCAGTGGGGCTCACCGGAGGCCTTGAAGTGGGCTATCTGGACGGGGACACCTGCCTCCCCGCCTATCCTGATGGCCTCCTCGACGGCCTCGAGGAGGGTTTCACCCTCCCCCCGGATGTGGCTGAAGTACAGGCCGCCGTGTTCTGCCACGACTTTCGTCAGCTCGATGAGCTCCTCGGTCTCGGCGAAGACGCTGGGGATGTAGATGAGGCCGGTTGAGAGGCCCCAGGCCCCGTCCTCCATGGCGGCGGCCACCAGCCCCTTCATCTCCTCGAGGTCCGCCTCTGTGGGAGCCCTGTCCTCGTAGCCCATGACGTTCTGCCGGACTGTGCCG
>JAUVYU010000105.1 GCA_030602935.1 Candidatus Bathyarchaeota archaeon
AGGAACAACATAGCCTTCGGTAAGCCTGAGGCGACGGACGGGGAGGTGGAAGCCGCAGCAAAGGCCGCCCAGATCCACGACTACATCGTCTCCCTGCCCGATGGATATCAGACCGTGGTGGGCGAGAGGGGCCTCACCCTCTCAGGCGGCCAGAGGCAGAGGGTCACCATCGCGAGGACCCTGCTCACGGATCCCAGCATCCTCATCCTCGACGACTCCACCTCCAACGTCGACGCGGAGACAGAGGTCCTCATCAGGAAGGCGATAGACGCCCTCCTGGAGGGGCGCACGGCCCTGATCATCACCCAGAGGGCGTCGACCTGTCAGGCAGCGGACAGGGTGGTCGTGATGGACGGGGGGAGGATAGCCGCCGTCGGGGTCCACGACGAGCTGATGGGGTCTAGCCTTATCTATCGGCGGCTCATCGAGTCCCAATTCCTGGAGCTGGAGGGGGATGACTGATGGCTGAATATGTCGACAGGTACGACGTGGGGTCTCTGGAGTCCACTGAGAGGAGCTACAGTGACCTCGCCTTGATGCGGCGGATAGTATTTGACTATATGCTCCGCCACAGGAGCCTCTTCGCCCTCGAGATCGCCCTCATACTCGCCAAGATGGTCACGCTCCTGGCTGGGCCGTACATCTACAAGGTGACCATCGATTTCTTCATAAACGACACCCCCACCGTGGACGGCAGGTGGCTGGCGGACATGATACAGGGGATAGCTGCCTCAATGAGCGGCCAGCCCTCGCCGGGAACAGCATCGCTCCTGCTCTCAGCGGCCCTGCTGTATGTCGGTATCTCACTCGTACAGTGGATCGTCACGTCGTTCCAGACATACTATATCGACAAGCTGGGCCTGATAGTCATAGCGGACATCAGGGCCGACTTCTTCAGGCATCTGGGGGACCTGTCCCAGAGGTTCTTCGAGCACGGCAACACGGGGAGGCTGGTGTCCAGGGTGACCAACGACGCGGAGGCCCTGAAGAGGCTGATGTCTACAGGGGTCGTGGGGCTCTTCGCGGACCTTTTGATGGCTGTCGTGATCCTGGCGGTCATGGCTGTGCTGGACCTCCAGCTCACGCTGGTGGCCATGCTCATAGCCCCGGTCCTGGCCCTCGTCAGCAGGGTCTTCCAGGGGTGGATAAAGAACGCCTGGAGGACCGCCCGCAGGAACGTTGCGAGCCTCACGGGCAAGGTCCAGGACCTAATGTACGGCGCAAAGGTGACGAAGGCCCTGACCCAGGAGGAGCGCTCGCTGGTGGAGTTCGACGAGGTCAACGAGCAGAACATGCGGGTCCAGATTAGAGCCGAGTCCGTCTCTGTCGCCTTCACTGGGGTGGTCACAGTCCTCAGCTCGATCATGACGGCCGCAGTCTGGTACTTGGGAGGCCAACGGGTCATGATCGCGTCGCAGACATTGGGCCAGCTCGTGGCCTTCTCCCAGTACGCCACCAACTTCTTCAACCCCATACAGAACCTCGCCTTGTTCTACGGGGAGATCCAGAGCGCCATCGCGGGGGCGGAGAGGATATTCTCTATCCTCGACCTTGAGCCAGAGGTCTCGGAGGCCCCAGACGCTGTAGACCTCCCAAAGGTCGAGGGCCACGTCAGGTTCAAGAAGGTAGGATTCAGCTACGTCGAGGGGCAGCCGGTTCTCCAGGACATCTCCTTCGACGCCCATCCTGGGGAGCGCCTCGCCATATTCGGCCCCACTGGGGCGGGCAAGTCCTCCATCATCAACCTCTTGGGACGGATGTATGACCCCCAGGAGGGGTCCATCGAGATAGATGGCGTCGACCTCCGGAGAGTGAAGTTCGACTCCCTCAGGAGGACCCTGTCCATCGTCCTCCAGGAGCCATACCTCTTCTCGGGCACCATAGCCTACAACCTCAAGTTCGGGCGTCCCCAGGCGACTGATGAGGAGATGATCAAGGCGGCCAAGATCGTGGGGATCCACGAGTCCGTCATGAGATTTGAAGATGGATACGACACGGTCATCCTTGAGAGGGGGACGAACCTCTCCTACGGGCAGCGCCAGCTCGTCTGCCTCGGCAGGGCCATACTGGCCGACCCCAGGATACTCGTCTTCGACGAGGCCACGAGCAGCGTGGACCCCTACACCGAGGCCCTCATCCAGAACGCTTTGAAGGAGGAGATGGTGAACCGGACGGTGCTCCTGGTCACCCACAGGGTCTCCACGGTGAGGGATGCGGACAGGATCATCATACTCAACGAGGGGAGGATCGAGGACATCGGCTCCCACGACGAGCTGATAGAGAGGAACGAGCTCTACAGGAGGCTCTGCGAGATGCAGCTGGTCGCCATTGGCTAATTATTGTTCCTAAGAGCTGCTAGTTCTTCACCCGCGCGAAATCCCTGACAGGATGTTAAAGGCTTATATGCCTTGAAAAGAAAAAGTCGGGTTATTGAGATGTCCGACCGTTCCATAGTGAGCAGGCTGAAGAACATGTACTTCGGCTGGTATACTGTCATCGCCGGCGCCATCATCGCCCTCTGGGGTTACGGGAGCTGGTACTACGGCATGAGCGCCCTCTTCACGCCCCTCCTGGCGGAGTACGGTTGGACGAGGGCTCAGCTCTCGGCCGCCTTCTCCATGCGGAGCATCGAGGGAGGGCTGGAGGGGCCCATCGGCGGCTGGCTCATCGACAAGTACGGCCCGAGGAAGATCACCATCATCTCGACGATAATCGCCTGTGTGGGCCTCCTCATGGTCCTCTTCGTCAGGGACATCTGGCAGTTTATTATTATCTGGGGCTTCGTGGTGAGCCTCGGGTTCAACCTCGGGCTCTACGACACCGTGAACGCCGCCGTTGCGAAGTGGTTCATCAAGAAGAGGGGGCGGGCCCTATCCCTGGTCACCATCGGTGGGGGCCTCGGCGCCCCCGTCATTGTGCCCATAATGACGTGGATTATAATCAACTACGGCTGGAGGTCCGCGCTGATATTCGTCGCGCTCTCGACCCTGACCATTTGTCTTCCTCTGGCCTGGTTCTGGATGAAGGATCATCCTCCCGAGCATTATGGGCTCCTGCCTGACGGCGACACCGTCGTGAGAACCTCTGAGTCAGACGTGGATGATATCAATCTACACGAGGAGTACGAGTTCACTCCCAAGGAGGCGTTGAGGACGTCCTCCTTCTGGTTCATGCTCACCGCTTTCGCCCTGAGCGGTGGGATAACCGCGGCGGTCACAATGCACCAGATGCCCTACCTCATAGACATGGGGATCGACCCCCTCGCAGCCGCAGGGGTCCTCGGCCTCATGGCCACCATGAGCCTCCCGGGCAGGCTCGTGTTCGCCTGGGTAGGGGACAAGTGGGGTGAGAGGACATCCCTGATACTGGGGTATGCCTTCAAGACCGTGGGTGTCCTGATCTGGACGGCCGCAACCAACATGTCGCAGATACTGCTTTTCGTCATCATCTACGGCGTGGGGTACGGTGGGACGATCCCCGTCTCATCCTCCCTCCGGGCGAGCTACTTCGGCAGGAAGGCATATGCAACTATCACCGGTTACGTCACTCTCTTCACGGCGATCACCAACATCGTATACCCCGTCTTCGCCGGATGGACGTACGATGCGACCGGGAGCTACACCTCTGCCTTCATCATCATTGCGGGGCTTCAGGCGCTTTCCATTGTCTTCATGTTCTTCGCCAGGAAGCCTAAGCCACCTGCCAAGGCTGTTGCGATATAGGTCAAGCACTGATAACGGGAATATAGAGGCCTGTTTAACCCTTGACCATCTTTATTGAGCAGTCCTCGTCACCGAAGGCGTAGCACTTCGACTCCTTGAAGTGGAGCCTCTGCTCGATGAGCGCCTCTATGATACCCGCTGCCCGCGCGGCAGTTTATGACTACTATCATTCACTCTATTTACTCCATATGTTAACACTGGTTGAATGCCTAAAACCATCATCATAAAAAAAAGGAAATGTGGCGAGTCCTCACTTCTTCTTGACCTTGAACGTTACGAGGTTGTAGCTGTCCGGGCACTTGTAGTTGAACTCCTCCGAGTCCTGCCACGGTATCTTGCCACCAAAGCAGATGCACATCAGCGTCGGGAAGAGGTCGTGGTAGCAGTAGCCACAGATGCCCCCCGTCTCGTGGGTGTTGATCTCGAAGACGTCGCCGACCTTGTGACCCGCGCTGCAGCTCTTCTCAATTGACTCCACTGTCGCCTCGTAAACCGGCTCCTTCCAACTCAATTGTATCATGAAACCTATGGGCTCACCATATTAAAAATGGTAAATGAGCTTTCAACGTAATCATTCATTAAAAAATCGAAGAGCTAGGACTCATATTTCCATTTGACGAGTAGCTTTTCACTCTCAGCTAACTCCTTCATTGCGTCTTCTTTCTC
>JAUVYU010000218.1 GCA_030602935.1 Candidatus Bathyarchaeota archaeon
GACAGGTCCGAGGGCGACCCTCTCGATACTGGCGGAGAGGGTGAAGATCCCCCCCTGGGGGCTCAGGGGAGGGGGGAGTGGCGCCCTGGGCGAGTACATCCTTGAAAGGGCCGACGGGAGCACGGAGCGCCTACCATCTAAATGCACGATCCCGCTCAGGAGAGGCGAGACACTGCACATCAGGACACCGGGAGGCGGGGGATACGGAGATCCCTTCGCGCGGAGACCCGAACATGTGCTCCGCGATGTACACAACGGGCTCGTGGGCATCGAGTCTGCAAAGGAGGACTATGGAGTGATCATCGATGCGGAGAGTCTTGAGGTCCTGGTTTCGGAGACCGAGGAATACCGGGGTAACCGAAAGTAGCGCTTCCAATGTTGAGGTGTGTAAAGCCTTATTCCTTCCCCTGAGCACTATTGAAGTGACATGGCTGACCTGTGGCGTGACTTCGCATCCGGCCCCGACCCCCCTGAGGAGGTCTACGTGGTCATCGAGATGACCCGGGGGAGCAGGAACAAGTACGAGTACGACGCCCGGAACGGGGTGTTCAGGCTCAACAGGGTGCTCTACACCTACTTCCCATGCGACTACGGATTCATCCCTCAGACGCTGGACGACGACGGGGACCCCCTTGACGCGGTCCTCCTCATCAACGAGCCGACTTTCACGGGGTGCGTCACGGTGGCCAGGCCTGTGGCGAACATCAAGATGATCGACGGGGACGCCATGGACGACAAGATAGTCACCGTCTCCACGACCGACCCCTTCTACATGCACGTCAAGTCCCTGGATGACATCCCGCCCTCCCTGGTCCGGGAGCTGACCTACTTCTTCGAGAACTACAAGAGGGCCGAGGATAAGACCACCAAAGTCGAGAGGTGGGACGACTCGGACGAGGCGAAGAAGATCATCGAGTGGTCCATGGACTACTACAAGAAGAACGCTTGACATAGCTTTTATCCCAATTGTTTTAGATAGAATGGAACCACCTCCATTGGACACTCTGGGTGTATGCAATGGGCGCAAGGAAAGGTGGAAAGAATCTTAACTTCGAGACCGTGAAACGCGAGGTCGTCGCGAGCAGGGGCGTCGTCGCCACAAACAATCCCTTGGGGAGCGCTGCAGGGATTGAGATCATGGCCAGAGGGGGGAACGCCTTCGACGCCGCGGTGGCCTCCCTCTTCGCCCTCACCGTCGCCGAGCCCATGATGGTGAGCATGTTCGGGGCCGGCTTCTTCGTCCTCAGGGACGGGAGCACCGGGAAGGTGGAGACCATCGACAACTACGCCGTCGCCCCCGGAGCGGCCACCGAGGACATGTACACAATCGTCAAGGAGAGGAAGCCTGGGCAGCCCCTCTTCCAGACCGAGGGACGGAAGAACGCCGTCGGCCACCTCGCCATCGGGGTCCCAGGGAACCTCAAGGCCTGGGAGCACGTCGCCGAGAAGTACGGCAGGCTGACCATGAAAGAGCTGATCTCCCCCGCCGTCAGGTTCGCGAGGGAGGGATACCGGGCGACTGAATTTCTAGCATATAGCGTGGAGAACACCAGGTCCGATCTTGAGCGCTTCCCCGCCTCGAGGGAGATCTACCTGCCCCACGGCGAACCGCTGAAGCCCGGCTCGAAAGTGGTCATGAGAGACTACGCTGAGACCCTGGAGAAGGTCGCGAAGCACGGCTCAGGCTACCTCTACAACGGTGATCTCGGGAGGGCCGTCGTCGAGGAG
The DNA here is from genome assembly GCA_030602935.1 of Candidatus Bathyarchaeota archaeon. Lineage (GTDB taxonomy): Archaea > Thermoproteota > Bathyarchaeia > TCS64 > TCS64 > BS750m-G28. The sequence goes on from JAUVYU010000218.1 coordinate 1,729, forward strand.
ATGGAGGCCAACGGGGGCCTCATAACGATGGAGGACCTGGAGGGATACGCGCTCATCCCAAGGGAGCCCGTCACCGGGACCTACAGGGATGAATACGAGGTCTGCTCGATGCCCCCGGGGAGCAGCGGCGGCACCCACATAATCCAGATGCTCAACATGCTGGAGCACTTCGACCTCCAGCCCATGGGCTTCGGCACTGCGGAGCACCTCCACACCGCCACCGAGATACTCAAAATAGCCTTCGCCGACCGCCAGAGATACATGGGAGACCCCAGCAGGGTGAGGAACCCCGTCGCCGGCCTCACGTCCAAGGCATACGCCGAGGAGAGGGTCAGGGAGATCGGGGAAAGCGCGAAGGTCTACCACCCCGGCAGCCCCCACGACTACGAAAGGGAGGGCTCCTGCACCACCCACGTCACGACGATGGACTCGGAGGGGAACATGGTTGCCGCCACCCAGACCCTGAACGGGCTGTTCGGCTCCAAGGTCATGGTCCCCGGGACCGGGATGCTACTAAACAACTGCATGGCCCTCTTCGACCCGAGGCCGGGGCGCGCCAACTCCGTCGCCGGGGGCAAGAGGATGCTCAGCTCCATGTCCCCCACACTGGTCATGAAAGGTGGCGAGCCCTTCCTCGGCATCGGGGGGACCGGTGGGACCCGCATCTTCCCCGAGGTCTGCCAGGCCCTCGTGAACATAATCGACTTCAAGATGTATCTCCAGCAGGCCCTAGAGGCCCCCAGGTTCTGGACCATGGGCATGAAGGGGACGCCTGGCGAGAAGCTCCTGCTGGAGGAGGGCTTCGAGGAAGACGTCATCGCAGGCCTAAGGAGCAGGGGTCACGAGGTCGTCTCACTGCCCAAGATAGGGGGCTCCGTCAACGCCATCATGAGGGACGCCTCGGGCATGCTCCACGGAGGGGGCTGCTGGAGGACGGACAGCTCGCCTGCGGGCCTCTCCGGCGGACTCGCCCCGCCCAAGGCCATGAGGCAGGGGCCCCCCGTCTGAGGGGCAAGCTTAATGCTGGAGCCGCCAATCATTAACTGATTGTTATGGTTGACGAACCCAAGGAAGGATTCCTGAAGAGCGGCGGCTACAAGTTCCACTACCTGCTCTGGGGGGCCACCGGGCCCAAGCTCGTCTTCATCCACAGCATGGGGATGGACGCCAG
>JAUVYU010000170.1 GCA_030602935.1 Candidatus Bathyarchaeota archaeon
CCCCACCGCATCAAGGGAGTGCACGAGACAGCACTGGCGCATCTGGAGGAGATGGCGGAGATAATCGAGATCCTCCCCAAGGTCTGCAAGAGGCTCAACGTCATGGCCTACTGCGAGACCCCCGAAGGGAAGCCGATCGGGACGGTGGCAGGACTGATAGTCGACGCCATAGGAACCAAGGTCGGCCTCTGCTACGTGGTCAAGGACGACGAGCGGGTCAACATCTCCCTCAGGAGCAAGAGAGGACTCGACTACCACCTGGGGAAGACCACAAGGGAGATCGCCGAGAAGATAGGGGGATTCGGCGGAGGGCACAAGCGAGCCAGCGGAGCCAGCATCCCCCTCGCGTCCCTCGACCAGTTCATCCAGGAGTTCGACGCCCAGCTATAGACATATACCTCCCAAAACCTTCAAAAACCGTCGATACGACCTAAAACCATCGGTGATAAAATGCCCTACTGCCCAGACTGCGGAGCCCAGAACGAGGATGATGCAGACTACTGCATAAAGTGTGGTACCCCCCTCAAGGAGGGAATGAGACGCACCTACCGCAGGGACGAGAAGGACGAAAAGGAAGAGAGGATCGAGAAACAGAAGAAGGACCAGAAAGACGAGAAAAACGAGAAATCCGAGGGAGACGCAAGGAACTGGGGGCTCCTCATCGGCCTCCTCATCCTCGCCTCCGGACTCATCTCCCTCGCAGAGGACTGGTGGGACTACACATGGGCCAGCTTCTGGCCCTACATGGTCATCCTCGTAGGCCTATTCTTCGTCTACAACGGCCTAAAAGCCCGACAACGATCCCCACGACCCTAGAACACTGACACTCATCCGACGTCAAAGGAGATCTCCAGGACCCCCTTATTCGCCCTGTACCTGTACTTAGAGATCACCAGGGAGCCTATCTCGCCCGTGGAGGAGCAGTGCTCCCCGTTACAGGCGTTAACATTCCAGTCGGGTATATGACAGATGATGAGTTCGGTAACCGACTCTGGGATGGGGAACAGGTCGTAGATTAGGTCGCCCCACCGCTCCTCCGCCTCGGCCCTACCCATCGCCATCTCCTCCACCCCGACGTCCTCGGCGATCACCCTGTTCGCCGCATCCTCAACTCTCTGCATCTCGTCCTCGGTGGGCTTCCTGTCCAGCTGCAGGGTGAGCCTCCCGTGGGAGCCGCTTACGCTCACCCCTGCGGTCCACTTCACTCCGAGGACCTCGACGGCGGCGCCCTTTAGGACGTGAAGTGCCGTGTGAGCCTTTACCTCATCAGACATATCCGGCTATCTCCCTCATTCGACTATGAAAACATAATTCTAGACGATCTGGGTCAACCTCACTCCGGAGGACGTCAGCTCCAGCACACGGCGATCCACCAGGTGCGTCAGCGCCGCCTCGGTCTCGCTCCGTGTGAAGCCCTTTCGCGCCATCTCCTTCACGAGCCAAGGGGAGGTGTACTCGAAGCCCGGGATGCGCACGGTCCTGAGCAGCTGCTCGTAGCACACCTTCATCCGGAGCTCCCCCCTGGTCACCGGCCCATGGATCGTCTCCTCACGGCTCGTCAGGGGCCCGGCGTCGATGCCAAGCCGCTTCCTCACGTACTCGGCGAAGCCCTTCGTCATCGTCCCCCCGTGGAACGTGAGTACCCGCTTCGGGCGGCACCGCCTGATGAAGCTGAGGAGCTCCCTGAAGTCAGCGTGGTCGCTCAACGGGAAGGCCCTCCCCCGGTTCCTCATCATCACCGCCCAGCCCGAGGCCAGAGCCGTATCCAGGTTATCCCGCTTGAACTTGGCGCCCTTCGGTGCTATCAGGACGCACTTCCCGTCGTCCAGCAGTTCCCGCCCCTCCGGGGAGTCCGCGTCCACGTAGTCGAGTTCGTGGCCGTACATCCTGTAGACGTCGCTGACCTTGGTGGCGCTCTTGGAGGTCACCACGGGGACGCTCGTCAGCAGGTTGAACGCGGAGATGACCTCCTGGGCGTTCCCGATGGAGTCGGTCCTGAACGTGGGGACCCTCCCAGCCGGGATGGCCTCCATCACAGCCCACCTCACCATCTCCAGGGCGACGTCCTGCCGCCTCGGGAACTTGAACATCGGGGCACCGAAGGTCGTCTCGATCACCAGGAGATCGCACTTCACCGCCTCCGCCGCCTCCATGGTGTAGCTGTTCCCGAGGCTGAAGTCCCCCGTGTAGAGGATCGTCCCCTCAGGGGTAGTAGCCTCGAACTGGACCGAGCCCAGGACGTGCCCGGCGTTAAGGGCTCGAACCTCGATGTCCCCCACCTTGACGGTTTCACCTACGGAGATTGGCCTCCAGTTACCCAGGTTCCTCCAGCCCAGGTTCTCAAGGAGCCTGTACGTGGGCTCCGTGGCATACTTCACGAGATCTAATTTCCTGAATGATGACGCGTGGTCGGCGTGGGCGTGGCTCACGAAGATAGGGTGCTCAGAGGCGTTGGAGGGATCGAACACGACGCCTGAGTCCCCATACTCTACGATCACTCCCCTGCTGCGCCTCACGGTCAGCGCCAAATATAGACCTCCATACCCAGACGAAATCCTCAGTTCATCTCGCGGAAAACATTCCCACGAATATCAAACCATAGATAGTGCGAAGGATTAAAAGGCTTAGGAAAGCGTGGTGAAGACTTCAGGAACGGGGCCTTCACCCCGTCGTGAGCATCAGTATGGCTCTGGCGAGATCTCCCTCAGCGTCCTCAAGGGCAGCCTTCGCCCGCTCCATGCTGACCCCGGTCTGCTGGGAGACGAGGAGCACATCTTCCTCAGGGATCTCGACTCCCTTCTCCAACGCCTGCTCGGTGACTTTCCCACCGGCTATCTGATACATCTTCGTTCCCTGCATGTTGATGGAGGTAACTGCGGCTCCTTCGATGATGATCTCCCTCTTCGGCCCCTGTAGGATGACGCGATCTATGTCGCCTAGCTCATCCATCTTGAGGCCCATCTGCTTCATCATCCGGCGTGCACGTCTTGAGCTCCCACGTGACATTGTCTGATCACCAAGAAAATAGGGGAACTACCTTTTAAACGCTTGACAGGGAGGCCGCCTTCACGGTGTTGCGCATCAGCATCGTCACGAGCAAGGGGCCGACTCCGCCAGGCACAGGCGTGATGGCACTCGCCTTCTCCGAGACGGCGTCGAAGTCGACGTCGCCGAAGACCTTCTTGCCCTCGTAGTTGTTCCCGTTGTCGATGACGATGACGCCCTCCTTCACCATATCCGCGGTCACGGCGTGCTTCTTGGACAGCTCCGTGCAGACCACGTCCGCCTCCCTCACCAGCTCCGACATCCTCAGGTCATCTTTTCCGCAGACGGAGAACGTGACATTCATGTTGGCGAGGAGCGCGATGAGGGGCTTCCCCAGCCAGTTGGTGGACCCGGCCACGACCCAGTGCTTCCCCTCGGGGTCGAGGTCGTAGCGTCTGAAGAGCTCG
>JAUVYU010000017.1 GCA_030602935.1 Candidatus Bathyarchaeota archaeon
CAGCCTGGAACGCCTTCAGACGGACCACCTCGACCTCTACCAGTTCCACGGGCTGGACACCCAAGAGGACCTCAACACGGTGGTCGGCGAGGGCGGGGCCCTCCAAGCCTTCAGGGAGGCAAAGGAGGAGGGGCTCATTAACCACATAGGGATCACGAGCCACAACCCAGAGAACATCCTCCGGGCCCTGGAGCTCATGGACCTCGACACCATCCTCCTCCCCGTCAACTACGTCCTGCGAGCCCATCCGGAGCCCGGGAACGACTTCCGCCCGGTCTTATCCGCAGCGGAGGAGCGAGACATCGGGGTGATCGCCATGAAGGCGGTGGCCAAGGGTCCCTACCCCGGTGAGAGGACCCGGGACTGCTGGTACCAGCCCTTCACAGCGAAAAATGAGATCAAGGAAGCCCTACGGTTCACCCTATCGCAGCCCCTCACGACCGCCGCGACCTCCTCGGACATGGAGATAGCCAAGATGACCATAGACGCAGCCGAGAACTTCGAACCCATGGACAGGGATGAACAGGAGGCCCTCATCGTGAGAGCCGCAGACTGGAGACCGCTCTTCCCCAGAAACTAGCGCGCGAAAACGCCCTCTGTTCGCGTGCGTAAATCATTTAGCGTGATTAGACAGATGCCTAACTGAGTTCTATGAAGGTTCTTGCGCTAAACGCAAGCCCCCGGAAGGGTAACAGCGTGTCGGATGTTCTAATGAACAAGTTCCTCGAGGGCGCCTCTCAGTCTGGGGCGGAGATCGAGAGACACTACGTCACCGACCTCAACATCAAAGGCTGTGTGGGCTGCTATAACTGCTGGTGGGTAACCCCTGGGAGATGCTCTCAGAGGGACGACATGGACTGGCTGCTGCCCAAGATAGCTGAGGCGGACGTGGTGTACCTTGGCACACCGATCTACCACTTCAACATCGTCCACTACCTCCAGAGACTTCGTGAGCGGACGCTGCCCCTCGCTATGCCGGAGATGTACGTCGAGGAAGGGGATACCCACCATCCAGCGAGATCAAGGAACGAGGATCAGGTTACCGTGCTGGCCGCCGTCTGCGGGTTCCCCGACCTGGTGAACTTCAGACAGGCGAAGGGGCTGTACCCGAATGCGGTCCACGTCTTCCTGCCCGCGTCACAGATAATCAGCCACAAGGAGGGCAGGAAATACCTTGAGGGCTTCATGGACGCAGTGGAGACAGCCGGGAGGACGTTGGCTGAGACCGGCGAGATCACGGATGAGGTCAGAGCACAACTCGTCGTCGATTACCCCGAAGAGGTGAAACAGATGATCGTGAACCAGCATAACGAGTACTCGGCGTCGCTCTCCACTGAGAAATAGAGACATTTCTCGCGCACGGGTATTAATCGGATCAGCCTGTTCTACGCGCGCGTACGTTTAATTAATAAAAAAGGATGCAGAATACTACATATTCCAGTTGACAGGTGTTTGGACTTCTCCATGTACTTGTTCAACGGTGGGATGCTGTCTAGGTAGTGGAGAATTGAATCACGAAAAAAAGGCACCTGGCAAGCTGTTCATGCTGTCCCTCTTCATGTCTTTATTCGTCGCAGGGATCCCTGTGATTATCTCTGGACTGCTCCTCATAGACATCGGCCAGACGTTCGGCTACCCAGTCGGAGTGACGGGCCAGATCTCCACGGTCTATTCGGCCATCGCCGTGATATTCGCCCTCATCATGGGCGTCCTCAGCGCCCGATACCGGCACAAGACCCTGCTGACAGCTGGCCTCCTGCTCTACGTCATCTCGGCGGTGTGCAGCTACGTCTCTCCCAGCTTCCCAGTGCTGATAGTTGCCTACTCTCTCACGGGGATCGGCGGCTCTATAGTTTTCCCCATGACGGCCACCATCATCGGCGAGGCCTTCCCCCCCGAGAGAAGGTCGTCCGCTCTCGGATGGGTCACCGCTGGCCAGCCATTTTCCGTCCTCGTCGGCTCCCCAACTGTTAACTACATCACAAGCCGGTTCGGATGGCGGTCAACCTTCATCTACTTCATGCTTCCGATATCGATAGTCGGTCTCGCACTTGTCTACTTCGGTATACCAAAACAAGCGACCGGCCAGTTTCGAGTCCCAGAAGCAGCTTCGAAGGATTCAGGAGCATCTTATCGAATAGGTCGGCACTCGCATGCCTTGCTGGGGCGTTGTTCGTCCAGGTGAACCTGTCGAACGTCCTGACCTACGGTGTTTCGTCCTTCAGAGAGAGGTTCCAGGCATCATCGGGGCTGGCATCCCTCATCTTCTCAGGGATGGCCCTAACCGCGTTCACAGGGAGCATTGTAAGCGGCAACGTCGTAGGAAGGTTCGGCAGAAAGAGGGTCGTCGCCGCGGCCTCGCTCCTCCTCGGGGTCTTGACGATAATTACCTTCAACTTAAGGCTCTTCTGGCCCTCCGCCTTGGCGTCGATAATTCTCTTTTTGTTCGCCTCCTCCTCCTTCGTGGCGGGGAACAGCCTTTCGTTGGAGCAGGTGCCCGAGTTCAGTGGGACGCTGATGTCTGCGAATGTCGCTGCGAGGAGCCTCGGCGCCACTCTCGGCACCATGATGGGAGGGCTCGTTCTGCTGCAGTACGGCTACTGGGCACTGGGCCTCACGGCGGGTACTTTCGGGATCCTGTCCGTTTTGATATACCAGTTCTTCACTGTAGACCCGAGTGCCTCTTAGGGCGTACGTGTATACATCGAGCGGAAATCGAACACATGAGCTCCAGCCCTGTTACGCAGCGGATAGACAAGCCAAGGGCTCGAGATCCCCCTTACGGTCTTCAGCGACTGGACATGTGCAAAGGCTCGTTATCCAAGGACCTACTTGAGCCCCTCCTCGACCTCACCGATGGACCTGTCCAGCAGGTCGACTATCTCGTCTATCTCCGAGCGATCCACGACCAACGGTGGAGCGACCTGGATGTGGTTCCCCTTGACGCCGTCCACGGTGCCGTAGCCGGGGTAGACGAGCAGCCCGTTCCTGTAGCACTGCTCCACGATCAGCCGCGTGAGGCCTACCTCGGGCGGGAACGGCTCCTTGGTCTCCTTGTCCTTGACGAACTCGACTCCGGCAAATATCCCCATGCCCCTGATGTCCCCGACGGTAGGATGGTCATAGAGCTCACGCAGCCTCTCGTGGAGGTACACTCCCAGCTCCGCCGAGCGCTCAGTGAGCTTATGCTTCACCAGATAATCAAGGGCTGCAGCCCCGGCTGCACAGACGACGGGGTGACTCCCATACGTGTGGCCATGGGCGAAGCCTCCTGAGAAAGCCTCGAAGACCTTCTCGGAGGCTATGACAGCGCCGAGAGGCAGGTAGCCGCTGGCGAGGCCCTTCGCGGAGGCGATGATGTCCGGCACGGTCTCCCAGTGATCGAGGCCCCACATCTTGCCGGTCCTCCCCAGCCCCGTCATCACCTCGTCAGCGATGAGGAGGACGCCATGCTCGTCGCAGATCTCCCTGATCAGCTGGAAGTAGCCCTCCGCCGCCGGGACGGTGCCCAATGTCGCTCCCACCACCGGTTCGGCTATGAACGCCGACACATACTCAGGACCTGTCGCCTTGATCATCGTGTCCAGAGCCCGGGCGCACTCCAGGTCGCACTCGCCGCGGCTCTTCCCGTACCAGCATCTGTAGCAGTACGCTGGGGGAATGTGGGGGAAGTCTAGGAGGAGGGGGACGAACCTGCTGCGGCGGGCGATGTTCCCCGACATGGAGAGCGCCCCCAACGTGTTCCCGTGGTAGCTCTGCCACCGGGCAACCACCTTGTACCTAGTCGTCTCACCGTTCTCCAAGTGGTACTGCCGAGCCATCTTCGCCGTAGCCTCCGTGGCCTCAGACCCGCCAGAGCAGAAGAAGACACGGCTCAACCCAGGAGGCGCGAGGCGGGCCAACTTCTCGGCGCAATCCATCACAGACTCCGTGTAGAAATGGCCGCTGTGGACATAGGAGATCTCAGCGACCTGCTTCGCGATGGCCTCGGCTATCTCCTTGACGCCGTGGCCGATGTTGACGCAGATGGGGCCCGCGCTCCCGTCGATGTATCTCCGCCCCTCGGAGTCATAGACGTAGATACCCTCCGCCCTCACGATCTTGTGGAGGTCTTCTGAGCTCCTGCCGAAGATGTTTGAGAAACCTGGTTCGGACACATTAACCACAATTCTAGACTGCTTTCTAGACGTGATAACGCTTGTGCTCGCGCGTTGCCCTGATCTCGTCCAGCGACTCCAGGTTCTCAACCACGGATATGTCCCCAGGCTCGCTTCCCATCATGACGGCCTTGACGATCCGCCTCATGATCTTCCCAGCTCGGTTCCTCGGTAGATCCCTGACCAGGAACACGTCCTCGGGGGCGAAGGGCTTCCCCATCGAGGCCACGATGAGCCCCCTGATCTCCTCCGCCAGCTCCAGGCTGGGCTTGTGACCTGGCTTCAGGGCGACGAAGCAGGCCAGCACCTCCCCCTTCAGCTCGTGGGGGAGACCGATGCACGCGGACTCCCGCACAAACTTATGCTCGTTGATGATGGACTCCACCTCGGCGGGGCCTAGCCTCTTCCCTGCGACCTTGATTACGTCGTCCGTCCTCCCATGGAGGAACCAGTATCCGTCCTCGTCCACGGAAGCCCAGTCCCCGTGGAACCAGACACCGGGCCATCTGGACCAGTAGGTCTCGATATACCTCTCCGGCTCGTTCCAGAAGCCCCGGGTCATGGAGGGCGCCGGCTTCTTGCAGACCAGATAACCCACCTTGTCCCTGACCGGCTCGCCGTCGTCGTCGAAGACGTCGATGGCCATCCCGAGGCCGGGGCCCCCAAGCGTGGTGGGCCTCAAAGGCATGATAGGGAGGGGAAGGAGGAAGCAGCCGAAGATCTCCGTGCCCCCGGAGAGGTTGATGAGGGGGCACCTGCCCTCCCCGACTACCTCCATCAGCCATGTCCAGGTGTCGGGGTCGATGGGCTCCCCTGTGTTCCCCGTCACCCTGAGGCTGCCCAGGTCGTGGGCCTTCACCCATTCGTCCCCGAGGCTCTTCAGCATCCTGTAGGCGGTGGCGGAGCCCCCGAGGTGGGTGACCCCGAACTCCTCCACCATGGACCAGACCCTGTCAGGCGCGGGGTAGTTGATGGCGCCCTCGAAGATGACGTGGGTGCCCCCCAGGTTCTGGGCCCCTATGATCTGCCAGGGGCCCATCATCCAACCGATGTCCGTTATCCACATGAGGACATCCCCCGGCTTCAGGTCCATGTTGAAGTGGATCTCCTTGGAGCTCTGGAGGAGGGCCCCGGCGTGGGAGATGATCGCCCCCTTCGGCCTCCCCGTCGTCCCCGAGGTATACAGGAAGAGGGCGGGGTGCTCCGGGTCCACCGGCTTGGTGTCATATAACGCTGACTGACCGGAGCAGGCATCATCCCACCAGATATCCCGCCCCTCTGTCCAGGGCACATCGACGCCAATCCTCTTCACCACGATGACCGTCTCCAGCAGGGGGGCGCTCTTGGCGGCCTCGTCAAGGTCTTCCTTTATCTTGAGCACCCTCCCCCGCCTGTGGGTCCCGTCGACGGTGATGAGAACCTTGGCCCCTGAGCTCGCGAGCCTTGTGGCGATGGCAGGGGAGCCAAGCCCCGTGAAAATAGGCATCACGATGGCACCAACCTTCAGCACTGCGTAGAGGCTGACGATGGTCTCCGAGATCATAGGCAGGAGCAGGGCGACCGGATCCCCCTCCCCTACTCCCAGGTCGTCGAGGGCGTTGGCGAGCCTGTTCGCCTCCTCGTGGAGTTCCCCATAGGTGTACCTCTCCACGGCGCCGTCCTCTCCGGCCCAGATGAAGGCGACTCTGTCGGTCGCGTCGGAGGTGGCGTGTCTGTCCAGTGCGTTGTGGGCCACGTTCATTCTGCCGTCGATGAACCACCTGGCCCACTCGATGCCCCTTGAAGTATCCAGCACCTTTGAGTAGGGCTGGAACCATTCGACCCCGAGCTCCTTCTCCGCCTCGGACCAGAACCACTCTACGTCCTCGACTGATCTCTGGATGAGATCCCTGTAATCGTTGAGACCGTGTCTATCCATGAACCTCTTCACGTTGCTGTTCTCGACGAGGGACTCGGGGGGATACCAGAGATCTGTCATTCTAACTCATGCTCCGTTGCGTACGCGCAGTTAGCCTTTCCCCAGGTTTAGGATGCGCCTCGCCTCATCAGGGGACGCCACCTCGATGTTGAGAGCCTCGGCGATCGTGACGATCCGCTCCACCAGCTGGGCGTTGCTCTTCGCGAGCTCCCCTCGCCTGATGTAGATGTTGTCCTCGAAGCCGACCCGGACGTGGCCTCCCAGGGTCATCGCCAACGCCCCCATCGGCAGCTCATGCCTCCCGAGGGCACAGACTGACCACGTCCAGTCCTCAGGCGTCTCATCGAGACAGTACAGCAGAGCCCTCGGCGTCGGCGAGAACCCGGTCCTGCCGATCATCACGAACTGGATGTGAAGGGGCTCCTCGAAGACCCCTTCCTCCGCAAGCATCTTCGCCGTGTTGATCATCCCGGTGTCGTAGATCTCCAGCTCGGGTTTCACCCCTGCGTCCCTCATGTAGCCGGCCCAGCGCTTGATGGTCGGCACCTGGTTTATGAACGTCCCCCTGTATGGCGGGGTCCAGGAGTTAACGGAGCCCATGTTCATCGAGGATATCTCCTGCCCCAGCTGGCACCTCTCCAGGATCATCTCGTCCAGCTTCTCCGCTGTCGCGCGTCTTCCTCCCCCCGTCGTCACGTTGAGGATGATGTTACAGCGATCTCTGATCATCTCTACGTACTGCTTCAGGAGGGGGTTCGGGTCGGGGGCCGGCTTCCCCGTCCCGGGCTCCTTGGCATGGAGGTGGACGATGGAGGCCCCTGCCTCCCAGCACTTCACAGTCTCCTCAACGATCTCCTCAGGAGAGCATGGGACGTAAGGAGTCATCTCCCTTGAGACCGGCTCCCCTCCAGTCACGGCAGCTGTGATTATCAACTTGGCCATAAAGATCAGGTGATAAATACGCAGATGGTGGATTAACGTTTTCCATTCACTTACCGAGTAACGCGCAAGTGTTGGCAGAGATTTTTTTCTGCTCGCGGGCGCGATTATTTAGGACCATATACATCACTACATGAATGACATGACTGAGAATTGGTGGGCGCAAAAGGTCCGCATTACCTGTGAGTCTAAACACGGAGTCTGCGAGCACAATGTCGGTGACACATACGTCTTTGAACACATTCAAGACTACGTGAAAGGACTATGCAGTGGCATACAAGACCCTGCGAGGCCGTACGCTGCCTACTGTGCTCTGGGGCAGCCTTCATGGGAGAGCGATGATAAAAGCATCTACCGGATCCACTGCATCTCCAAAAAAGGGACGGTATGGAAGCTCGAGCGGATTCCGGACGAAAAATAAGTCAAGTCTCTCGCCTGCGCGGAACAGCGCGCGCAACGCGCGGACACAGAGAGTGATACGCTTACGCACTCGAATGCAGGTTAAACGTCGATACCCTTTTTCTTCCCGACGATTCGTGTGATCGGAAGTTTTCCCTTGTGTATACATTCCTTAAGGAATAAATCCCGCAAATAAATATTAATAGCAGATTCTGGATCATAGTGCTATCCTAAGGGGGAATTGAACTCAATTTCGTAAAAGGGCTCGTATGCCGTGAATGTGGCGCTCAATATCCTGAGATCCTGATCCACGTCTGTGAGAAGTGTTTTGGACCCCTCGAAGTTGTCTACGACTACGAGAACATCGACCTGAAAAGAGAGACAATAGCATCCAGAGCGAAAAATATCTGGCGATACCACGAACTTCTGCCAATAGAGCATGAGAGCTCAAGAGTGGATCTGGGCACGGGTTTCACGACACTCCACAGTTGCGGAGGTCTGGGCGCGACCCTTGGCCTCAATAAACTGTACGTGAAGGACGACACGGTGAACCCCACCAACTCCTTCAAAGACCGCCCATCCGCAGTCGCAGTATCCAAAGCCCGGGAGTTCGGGGTAAAAGCCGTAGGCTGCCCCTCAACGGGTAACCTGGCTGCAGCAGTAGCGGCCCACGCAGCGAAGGCAGGACTGCCATGCTATATCTTCTTACCCGCCGACACGGAGAGCAGCAAGGTTCTACAGGCCTCGACCTTCGGCGCGAACATCGTGGCTGTCAACGGAACCTACGACGAGACCAATAGATTAGCAGCGCAGGTCGCCGAGGAGTACAATTGGGCATTCGCGAACATCAACCTGAGGCCCTACTACGTCGAAGGCTCGAAGACTCTGGCCTACGAGGTGTGCGAACAGCTGGGATGGGAAGCCCCTGACAGCATTATCGTGCCACTCGGGAGCGGTGCACTGCTTCTAGCGATCAAGCGTGGATTCGAACAGTTCCAGAGACTCGGTCTCATAGAGGACAAGCCTACACGGTTCATTGGCGCACAGGCTGCCGGATGTGCCCCCATCGTCGAGGCATTCAAAGCGGGAGACGATGACGTGACTCCCATTGAACACCCCGACACGATCGCCAAGAGCCTGGCGATTGGAGACCCCGGAGACGGATACTATGTCCTCAGAGCATTAAGGGACTCTGGAGGAGTAGCAGAATCAGCGACGGACCAGGAGATCCTCGACGCGATAAGGCTGCTTGCCTCAACGGAGGGAATCTTCTCCGAGCCAGCTGGAGGCGTCACAATTGCGGTCCTCAAGAAACTGCAGAGACAGGGCTTCTTCAGCCCGGATGAGACGATCGTCTGCTGCGTGACTGGCAGTGGGTTCAAAGCTATTGATACCATCCAGGGAGAGATTCCCGCACCGGATGTCATCGAACCGACGCTGAAAGCGTTCTCCAGCAACTTCAAGGAGGTCAAATAATGAGCAAGGTGAGTATATCGCTATCCGGAGCGTTGGCCACAGTCGCCGGCACCAGAAAGGTCGAAGTCGAGGCCTCCACCGTGTCTCAAGCCCTGGAGGCTCTGTCGTCGACGTTTGGGGAAGAGTTCCAGACCAAGCTCTACGACGAGACCGGAAG
>JAUVYU010000068.1 GCA_030602935.1 Candidatus Bathyarchaeota archaeon
GTCTCCAGGGATCTCCCCCTGTCGTGGATTGTGAGCTTCTCATCGAAGACCTGGCTCCCAATCTTGTCCATGAGGCAGCTATACCCGTCCTGGTAAGCCCTGGCCGAGAAGCCGAGGCGCCCCATGAAGCCCGTGAATGTGCCGACAGAGGTCGGTGTGAAAATAGCCTCATAGTCCCCTATTGGGATGAGCTCGGGCTTGATTGCGTTCACGGCGTCCTCCGCGGCCGCCCTTGCCATACCCTCAAAGTCGAAGGTGCCGACGTCATGGGACCTCATTGAGCGATACCCTGATCCCTGCAAAGCGTCGTCGCCTGCCTTCGTGACCACGTCGACAGAGCCCCGTGTGTAGGCGGTCTCAGCCTCTAAACCCAGTGAGTTGGCGATGGCAAGGCTCACGCTCTCCGTAGTGTAGGCTCCAGTGGACCAGGTCACCCTCTTATCGTAGTCCAGGGCGGTCTCGATGAGGGTCTGAACACCCTTCACCCTCTCCTCCGGCGTCACAGAGGCCGTTCTCTTGTTGTAGATCTCCGGTAGCGGTGCAATCTTCTTAGGCTCCGCGTATGAATGGAAGTCAGGATCAGGCGATGAGATCCTCGCTATCTTGAGAGCCCTCTCGACGCTGTCAGCTACCGCTTTCTCCTTGAGGGAGTTCACCACCGAGGACCCTTTCTTGTTCTTGTCGACGACCACCTCGAAGTTGAGGACATACTTTTTCTGGGCGATGTTCTGGTGGATGGCGTTAAGTGTAAACCTCGTGAGCGCGCTGTTTGATGAGACCACGGTAGCCTTGGCTTGGGAGGCACCCAGCCTCACTGCCTTGTCTACTGCTCCCTTGGCTATCTCTACAAGTGCCATTTCTATATCCTCCCCGTGATGCCCATGCGGACATCCTTTATTCTAGTCGTCGCGGCGCCGTGTCCGACGTAGATTCCCTGCCCCGGTCTGCCCTTCCCGCAGCCCGTGGTCCCGTACAGCGTCCAATCGTCCTTGGCAGTGGCGTCCATATTCCTCCAGAACTCGTAGCTGAGGCCCGTGTAGGTGGGGTCCCTGATGACCTCCGTGAGCTCGCCGTCCTTGATCTTCCAGCCTATCTCGCAGCCGAACTGGAAGTTGAGGCGCCTCTGGTCGACGGACCACATCTTCGTCGTCCTCATCAGTATGCCCTCCCGAGTGTCCTCGATGATCTCATCCGCCTTCCATGAGTCGCCAACCTCCAGGCAGATGTTGTTCATCCTGATGATGGGGAGGTCCACGGGCGTCGCGGCCCTCATCCCCGCGCTGCTACCCTCCAGCCCCACCTGGGCCGCGGTCTCCCTCGAGGACTGATAGTCATTGAGTATCCCTCCCTTCACCAGGTAGACCTTATTCGCAGGCACGCCCTCATCGTCGTACCCATAGGTTCCCAGGGCGGTCTCGATGGTAGGGTCGGCGACGAAGTTGACCTCGTCAGAGCCGTACCTGAAGCTGCCGAGCTTGTCGGTCGTAAGGAAGCTCATCCCGGCGAAGTCGGCCTCTGTGTTGAGGACCCTGTCGAGCTCCGATGCGTGACCGATGGTCTCATGGATCTGGAGGTACATGTGGGGGTCGTCCAAGATCAGGTTGGATCTGTACTCCGTGGGGCAGGGCTCCGCCTTGAGCAGGGCCTCGGCCTCCTTCCCGGCCTTTCTGGCCATCTCCGGGATGTCGTGGGACTCTATGTACTCGTAGCCCATGGTCCTCGGGTTCATCTCGTAGGTGCGCCTCTGGACCATCCCGCCATCCATCACGTAGCCGGAGCCAGAGCCCCCGCAGAACACTATCTTCTGCTTTATCCGTGAACCCTCTGATGTTGCCAGGTACTTGTCCTCGACCCTGGCGAGGATACTTCCGGACGTCGTCCTCACGTGAGGGCTGACCTCCCTGTAGGCCTCGTCAGCAGTAAGGAGGAGTTCCAGGACCTCATCGAGGGGAACCTTGAATGGGTCCTTCTTAACCTTCGAAGCGTAGCTGTCTTCGGCGATCTTCGTTGGCATGAGCTTAATCTCGTCCTTGGATGTGGTTGAGCTTGCCTTGCCGAGCTTTACCGCAGTCTCCACGGCCTCCTTCACGCCTTCCTTTGAGACATCGAAGGAGCCAAAGAAACCCCAGCCGTTGTCCACGATGACACGGACGCCGTAGCCCGACTCGGATGTGTGGGAGATCGTGTCGGGTTTTCCGTCCTTGACCCTAACGAGCCTCCTCTCCCCGTCAACGAATCGAAGGTCGGCATATGAAGCGCCTAGTCTAGAAGCTATCTCCAAACCGAATTCAGCAAGTTCCTTCCTCATTTTACCTCGCTGAAGTAGTAATCCTATTGATGTAAAAAACTTTCAAGCGAACCCTCTGAGTAAATTGCATGGGGTTGCACGCTGACCCATCGGTTCTACGGGAACATTAATTACCATGATTAAGGTCACCGAAACGTCTTTATTCAATCTGAAGCAGATTTACAGATTCAACTCAGAGGTTCAGCTACGTGTACATCAGAGAACTCCCCGGGGATATCAGGCCATGATCGAGGTCGAAAGAAAGGTCCTAATCTCAGTGGGAATCGACGTCGGCACCACCACGTCCCACCTCGTCTTCTCAGAGCTGGTGCTGGAGAAGGACGAGTTCTCCCGTTCCAAGAAGTTCCACATCGTCGAGAGGAACATCAAGCACAGGGGGAGGATCTTCTTCACCCCCCTGAAGGAGGGGAACCGAGAGATCGACGTGGAGACGCTGATGCCCCTTCTGCTTGAGGAGTACGAGCGGGCGGGCTACAGGGTCTCTGAGATCGATACTGGTGCTGTAATCGTCACGGGGGAGTCTGCAAGGAAGGAGAACGCCGAGCTCATCGTCGAGCGTTTGGCCCAGGAGAGCGGGAAGTTCGTAGCTGCGACGGCTGGCCCCAACTTCGAGTCGGTTATCTCCGCCCATGACTCTGGGGCGGTGGAGTACTCAAAAGAGAATTCCTGTAGGCTTATTCACACTGATATTGGAGGCGGGACCTCCAACATAGCCGTGATTGATAACGGAGAGATCGTGAATACCGCATGTATGAACGTGGGCGGTCGGCAGCTGGCCTTCGGTGCAGGGGGCGAGGTCGTCAGGCTTGAACCAGCCGGGAAGAAGGTCATTGAGAAGCTGGGCTACGAGGTAAGCCTTGGCGATATACTTAGCCAGAGACAGAAAGAAGATATAGCCAATACTCTGGCGTCCACTCTCGTTGATATGCTCACAGGTTCGCCTCACTCCGACCTCTCCGAACGCCTCATGATGACCGAGAATCTTCCCGAGGAGGCTCTTGAGGGCGATGTCCTCTACAGCTTCTCGGGCGGCGTCACCAAGTATATCTACGGGAAGGAGAGGCGGGACTTCGAGGACTTGGGGAGGCTCCTCGGTGAGAGGATACGTGAGCTCTGCGAGGAGCGTGGGCTTGAGCTGGTGGAGACGTCGGAGAAGATCAGGGCGACGGTCATCGGGGCCTGTGAGTTCACGTTGCAGGTAAGCGGTTCCACCACGTATCGGTCACCAGAGCTGGGTCTTCCTCTTAGGAACCTCCCCGTCGTGGTGGTGAACATCCGGAAGGAAGCGCTTTCCGTGGATCACGTGGCGACCCAAGTCGTCGCCGCCCTCGGTCGATATGATATCTCCGAGGGGGAGGCGCCCATCGTCCTGGCGTTCCATGACCCGGTGGGTATCCAATATGACTGTTTGAAAGCCTTTGCCTTGGGATTGGTTGAGGCGCTGCCGAGGACTATAGCGGGGGGTCTTCCTATAATCATCATCTTCGATACGGACGTCGGTAACTCCGTTGGGAATGTCCTCTACAGGGAGACGGGTGTTGGGAACGTCCTTTCCATCGATGAGATCTTTCTGAGTGTGGGGGACTTTATTGACGTCGGTGAGTCGATTATTGGGAACCCTGTCTTCCCCGTGGTCGTAAAGTCCCTCATCTTCGAATCGTAATGATGCTTGGAGCTGTTAGGGAAGATCAGTTTTTTTTACTGGTGAGCTGTTTTGATCTGGAGAGACCATTGCTACCAGAGGACTCTTTGGAGAGGATACGCACCAAGCTCAGATCCGATCATGGGGATGCGGCTAAGGCGGCGGTGGGTGTCGTCTTCAAGCGGGACAAGGGCGTGCTGGAGCTCCTCCTTGTGAAGAGGGCCGAGGTCACGGGTGATCCTTGGTCAGGGGACATGGCGTTCCCGGGGGGGAAGAAGTGTCCGGATGATAATGGCCTCATCGAGACGGTGATTAGGGAGGTCTACGAGGAGACCAACATCGATCTCCGCTCGGGGCACTTCCTGGGTGTCATGGACCTTATGGGCTCGACGGCGAAGCGGGGCATGACGGTCCTCCCGATGGTCTTCCTTATGGACGAGGAGCCTGAGATAAGGACCAACGAGGAGCTGGCCTATTACCTCTGGACCCCCTTCCGCGACCTAGTCAACTCAAGGGGCAGGGCCCTCGTGAAGAACAGGTACGATACCGACGTTTTCCACGTGGGAGACGACGTCGTATGGGGCTTAACGTACAGGATGCTTGAGAGGCTCATAAAACTCGCAATTGATGACTAGGCTTCTGCTGTGTGTAGTGTTTTCCGTCTCAGGCTTCAGATCGTCACTCAAGAGACCGACTACAATCCCCTTTCCCCACTGAATTTAAGCCGGACCTCTTTAGATCTTATAGGTACGCAATCAGGAGCTCAGACACATGGTTGTCACGGGGAGATTCGTGGTCCAAGAGCATCATGCCCGTCGACTGCACTGGGACTTCAGACTCGAGATGGACGGCGTGCTGAAGAGCTGGGCAGTCCCCAAGACGCCACCGACGAAACCGGGAGTAAGGAGGTTGGCTGTGGCCGTAGAGGACCACGAACTTGACTACATCGACTTCGAGGGCACCATCCCCGAGGGCGAGTATGGTGCTGGGTCCGTTGAGATATGGGACAGAGGGACGTATGAGATCGAGAGTAAGAAGCCTGAAAAGCTGGTGTTCGAACTCCACGGTGAAAGGATGAGTGGAAGGTATACCCTGGTCCACTTCACAGACAAGGATGAGAACTGGCTGTTATTCAAGACGAAGAGCGAGAAAAAGGAAGAACAACATTCTGGCTGATGGTCTAAAATCCTCAGCTCGTTGCTGCAGTTGTACTGCTTTGCCCTCAAAATCTAATTAGCATTATGCAGAAGATCTTCAGTGTTCTTTATCTAACTTTATGCACATTTTACGGATGATCCTTCATTGGGGTATTTCGATGTGATTCCATTGAGGTAATGTTTATATACATATGATGCATTCTTCATATGAAGTAAACTTCAGATAAGGTGTTCAACATGAAGAAAGGCCTAAGCGAGACCTGCAACAGGTTCTTCACAGTCCTCGGAAATCCAACGAGGCTAGCCACACTGGAGACTCTTCTAGACGGTCCTAAGAACGTAACCCAGATAGCGGAG
>JAUVYU010000056.1 GCA_030602935.1 Candidatus Bathyarchaeota archaeon
ATCTCCAGGAGCTTCCTCCGGACGTACTCCGTAGCCCCCACGTCCAAGCCCCTCGTTGGTTGGGCGGCTATGATGAGCTTGGGCTCCCTGCTGAACTCCCGCGCGACTACGAGCCTCTGCTGGTTGCCCCCTGAGAGGTTCCTCGCGAGGGTCTCCTTGGACGGGGTGTATATGGAGTAGTCCTCGATCAGCTTGTCTGAGTAGGTGGAAGTCTTAGCTAGGTCGAGGATTCGGCCCCATGTCGTGAATTCTGTGTTCCTGTGGCTGCCGAGGATGAGGTTCTCCATCACCGAAAAGTCTGATATTATACCCCTCTTGTGCCTGTCCTCGGGTACGTGGGAGATTCCGGCTCTGATCCTCTCCCCGGGGGATGATGAGGTGATATCGGAGCCTTGGAACAGAATCTTCCCCGCCGTGGGCTTCCTCAGCCCCATGAGGGTTTCAATTAGCTCTGTCTGGCCGTTCCCCTCGACTCCGGCTATTCCCAGTATCTCGGAGGCGCAGACCTCCAGCTCCACTCCCCGCAGGGCTTGGAGGTTTCGGTCGTCCAGCGCCTCGAGCCCCTCCACAACGAGAACGGGTTCCCCCGATTCGCAGTGGTCCTTGTCGAAGGTGTATACTACCTCCCTGCCCACCATCATCTTGGCCAGTCTGCCCTGGTCGGTCTCTGAGGCGTCCACGGTGCCCACGACTCGTCCCTTCTTGAGGACGGTCACCCTGTCGCAGATGGTGAGGACCTCCCGGAGCTTGTGGGAGATGAAGATGACGGTCTTCCCCTCCTCCCTCAGGGCCCTGATGGCCTTGAAGAGCTCGTCGACCTCCTGGGGGGTGAGGACGGCGGTGGGCTCGTCGAGTATGAGTACGTCGGCCCCCCTGTAGAGTGCCTTGAGTATCTCCACCCTCTGCTGGACCCCCACCGAGAGGGTGTGGACGGGGGCGTCCAGGTCCACGTCGAGGCGATACTTGTCACAGAACTCGCCTACGTCTCTCTGCATCTTCTCGGTGTCGAGGAGGACGCCGTTCTTGACCGGCTCCATTCCCAGGATAATGTTCTCTGCGACCGTGAGGCTTGGGACGAGCATGAAGTGCTGGTGGACCATCCCGATTCCGAGCCGCATCGCAGTGGAGGAGCTGTCCACCTCGACCTCTACCCCGTCGATGGCTATCTCCCCCTCGTCGAGCCTGTAGAGCCCGTACAGGAGACTCATGAGCACCGTCTTCCCGGCGCCATTCTCCCCGAGTAGGCCGTGTATCTCCCCCTTATCAGCCGAGAAGTCGACGTGGTCGTTTGCGACTACTCCGGGGAATGTCTTGGTGACTCCTCTCATGTCGACTGCTGAGCTCATGTGGATGCAAAAAAGGAGAGGTGATTTTGGTATAAAGGATTAGTCGTAGCCCTACGGTACTAAGATGTCCCCTGAGAGTATTCCGTCTCTGGCTTCTTTCACCTTGGCGAGGACGTCAGCGGGAAGCGGGTCGTGTTCGAAGCCGAAGAGCTCCTCCCACATGGCTTCCTCCTCGGGTAGCCTGCACATGCCTATCCAGCCCTCTGCGATGCCACCGCTG
The DNA here is from genome assembly GCA_030602935.1 of Candidatus Bathyarchaeota archaeon. Taxonomy (GTDB): domain Archaea; phylum Thermoproteota; class Bathyarchaeia; order TCS64; family TCS64; genus BS750m-G28. Next base: position 1,567 of record JAUVYU010000056.1, read on the forward strand.
TAAAAGCCGCCCTGGAACTTATCCACGAGCGCGTCGAGTATGATCTCGAAGAGCGCCAGGTCAACCCTCTTGGTCATGCTGGCGACTACCTCATCGTAGAGATAACACTGGCACAGGTCGACTCCATACGCGTTGACGCCTGCGTCATGGGCCGCCTCAAGGGCTCCCAAGCCGCTCCCGCCAGCTACCTGGTAGACGCTGTCGATCCCTAGCTCTATCTGCGCTGTCGTAAGCTCCTTAGCAGCGACTGGGTCACCAAAGCTTCCAACATAAGCTGCCGGGGCGACGGTCACCGCTGGATTCGCCCAGATGGCGCCTGCCTTGTAGCCATTGTAGAAGTCCAGGATAAGGGGGTCTTCCATGCCCCCTATGAAGCCGATGGTTCCTGTCTCGGACATCATGCCTGCGACGACGCCGACGAGGTAGGAACCCTCGTTGGCCCTGAAAGTGAGCGAAGCGACGTTAGGATTGCCGACGACCATGTCGATGAGGACGAAGTTCTGGTCTGGAAACTCTTCCGCCACTATGGCTAAGCCCTCAGCCTGGTCATATCCGATGCAGATGATGAGCATGTACTCCCCGGACATCGCGAAGTCCCTCTGGTAACCCTCGTACTCAGAGATGGCTGTGGTCTCGACGTAGTCGAAGTCGACGCCGAGTTCATCCTTGGCCTTTTGGCAGCCGGCGTAGGATATGTCGTTGAACGACTTGTCGCCGAGGCCTCCCGTGGCGAGCACGAGGCCCACCTTCTTGGGTGCCTTCAGGGCGTCAAGCTCGGACTCTGCCGCTTCAAGAGCAGCCTCCGCAGATGCAAGATCAGACTCTGCTGCTGCAATATCAGTCTGTGCTGCCGCCAGATCAGCTGCAGCATCAGCTATAGCCGCGTCAAGATCAGCCTGTGCTGCCGCCACATCGTCTAGAGCCGCGTTGTAAAGGGCCCTGCTGACCAAATCCTCGGTCGAGACCGGGTTCATGGTCGGATAGATGACCCATCCCACGGCCACGCCGATGATGAGTGCTACTACTATTCCTCCGTAGAGTGTGTTTTTATTTGACATGAGTATACCTCAAGCGGAATCTATCTCTCTTAGTTCTAGTTAAAAGAATTTGCTCAAAAGAGGTCCAAACCCCCTATATTTCCCATGTTTATCGAGCAGCAGTTCTAAATATCCACGTGCATAGAGTCGTTCGAGTGTCGGCTATGCCTGGAGTGATAGTGGCCTTTGAGGGGCTGCCGGGATGCGGGAAGTCATCGATAGCCAAGGAGGTCGCAGGAGAATTCGAGGACTGCGTCATCATACCCGAGGTCAGCGAGACGGCTGCCTCGAAGGGCTTCGAGGTGGCAGACAGGGCCTCCATCGGGACGGAGGCGTGGTTCCTAACCCAGTACTACACGAGGGACGTCGAGGCGAAGAGGCTCAAGGCCGAGGGGAAGCTCGTCATCGAGGACAGGAACTACGCCAGCAGCCTAGCGTTCGGCTACGCCAACTTCGTGACCAGCAGCAACGTCAGCTTCTTCATGCACTTCCCCAGCTACATCGTGAACAAGGCGGTGGGGACCCTTGTGAGGCCTGACGCCTACGTCTTCTTCAGGATCCCCGTGGAGGTGTCGGTGGAGAGGCAGGGCTCCAGGGATGAGCTCACCGAGGAGCTGAGGACGGGAAGCGTCTCGGTCCTGAGGGAGTGTGAGAGGTTCTACAGGGCGTTCTTCGCTGTGCTGGAGCCGGAGGTCCCCCTCTACGAGGTCGACGCCACCCGGTCGAAGGATGTTGTCCTCGGGGAAGTGCGAGACATCCTAAACAAGATTGTCAAGGGAATATGAGAGTGGGATCTTCTCCCTTTCTCCCGTAGATTCTCTTGAAGACTCTACATATGGCCAGGGAAACCCACTGCCTGCCCTCCCTTGCCCTCTCGGTGTCGATCTTCTTCGCGTTCCTCCTGTAGCTGTTCTCCCACAGACCGTCGTCGCTCTGATGCTCTACGAACCAGTTCAGTGCCTCAGCCACCTTCGCATGTTCCGACGTGAAGCCCATCAGCGACAGCGAGTCGAGGGCCATCAGCAGGTTGTTCCACCAGAAGGGGTACTGGAAACTGACCCAGTTGTCCGCCGCCTTGTACGTGTTGTAGACGTTGGGCTTGAAGAAACGTGTGGCGAGTAGTTCCCCCGCCCTCCTCGCCTCCTCTGAGTGCCTGTACTCCGGGTGGCATGCGAAGGCTCTCAGCGTCATCCCGGTGACCAGGTTGCCCGAGGTTTTGGTCCTGTCGAAGGGGATCACTGGTGCGGAGGTGGTGGATAGTTCCGCCATCTCATCCCAGCTGAGGCCTTCAGCCAGCAATGGGTGAGCCCACCCGCCGTCGTCCATCTGGACGGACAGCATCCACTCAAGACATCGTTTCACCCTTGAGTCGTCTTGGTAACCCGCCTTGATGAGGTACTCCAGGAAGACGCCGTCGTAGTGGGGGTGATACTGGCTCGCGTAGGCGCCTCGGATGTCGCCCTCCTCGGTCTGGCAGGAGAGGACGTACTCAGCTCCCCTCTCGATCGCCGGGTGGGACCTGTCGAAGCCGTACTTGCCAACGAGGAGCCTGAGACGCTTGAACGTCTCCAGAAGCCTGTAGTTGACATCCGGATACCTCTCCGGGTTCTTCCCAGGGTAGACCCAGGAGCCGTCACCCTGCTGCCTCCTAAGCAGCTTCCTCGGTTCGGGGAGATCCCAGAGGGAGCTGACGGGCCCTACATCCTCGTCAAGTAGATCACGACTCGTGAAGTACCGCACTGTCTCATACTTCGAAGCCAGCAAAGGCTCCAAAGGATCTAATCTCAGCCTGCTCCTCCATAAAGACAAGGCGTGGTCTCCCTACCTGAAAAGCTCAAACCCTACTAAAAGCCTAGGGTATCAGGGTAACGAAAGGCTGCTCTTTTCGGCCTTCCACCTTCAGGACGAAGTCGAACCTGTTCAGATCCATGGCGGCGTGGAAGTCCCCCTCATGGAACTGGGACTTGCTGGGATCAAAGAATTTCTCCCCCTGCGGGTCCGCCCTGATCCTACCCCGCATCTCACTAAAGTTAGGGTGCAAGCCCTTGAGGCGGCCTTCGAGGTACGCCGCGCAGAACTCGTCCTCGATGGCGGGGGAGTGCCCGTTCCAGCCCATGGCTACGAGGGAGACGACGTCCGGGTCGACCCCCTTGATGTAGTCCACGATGGCTCCGGCCATGACGAAGCTTCCCAGGATGATCTCGTCTGCGCCAACGGCGTTCACAATCCCCCGGGTCCCGGAGCCCGTGGTCTGGATCAGGGTCCTACCCGTGAAGTCGACGTCCCTGATCTCGTGGGGGGAGTTGCCGTAGTCGAAGCCCTCGACCTTGATGCCCTCCCTCTCCCCCATGAGGAGCCAGTCGGGGTGGAGCCGCCGGAGCTCCCGGGCCTCCTCGACGGTGAGCACGGGATGGATAGTCTCCGCTCCGTTCGCCATGACGAAGGCGTCGGTGGTGAAGGCCCTGAAGACGTCTATGATCACCGTCAACCCCCTGGCCTCCCGGGCGCCTTCAACTAGGCTGATCCGTCTAACCTTCAAAGCGGTCCCTTTGCGCGACAAGGTTTCATGCAGCCTATAATAGTTCGTATGGTGAACCATGCTTCTCAGGAATTGAAAGAGGAAGCGACCGAGGCCTCTGTAGGTGATGGATACACCTCCGTTTACTGACGAACTATGAGAACTCCTTGGATGCGGGTTAGCTGGCCACAATAATATCCTGTTGGAGGTCCTGACTGTTAGGGTGGCGCTGGTACTCGCTGAAGTTCATACTGGTTCCCTCTCCCATATCGGAGAGGACGTCCTTTATGATCCGTCGAGCATCCTCAACGCCCTCAGGGTTTTCCTTATGGGTCCGAAGCATGTGCCAGGCCCACTCCAGCGCCTCGAAGGCCCCGATCTGATAGTTGGACATGATCCTCATTCTGGCTCCTTCACTGCGGATTTAAGCGGTGCGCAGGGCTCCGGGGGTGGGAGGAGGGTGAAAATGGGTGTGGGTAACCTCTAAAAAGGGGTTGAAGTACAGGGTTTATGGTAGTGCCGAGAAATGTTGGACATCAAGCTCATCAGGGAGAACCCTGAGCTGGTTCGACGTAACCTGGAGCGTAGGCATGACCCGGGGAAGCTGGGGCTGCTTGACGCCCTCATCGAGGACGACGCGCGGTGGCGGGAAAAGGTCACCGAGGTGAACAGGCTGAGGCGGAGGAGGAACGAGATATCCTCCGAGATCGCCAAGGTCATGAAGGAGGATGGAGACGCGTCGTCCCTCCGGGAGGAGGCCGGGAGCATCCCCAAGCTCATAGTGGACACCGAGACGGAGAGGGATGTCTACGCCAGGAGGGTAAAAGAAGCACTGATGAGACTGCCCAACCTACTCCACGAGTCGGTGCCCTACGGCGCCGACGACACCGAGAACGTCGAGATACGGCGATGGGGGAAGCCCCGGAGGTTCCCATTTGAGGCCCAGAGCCACGCCGAGATAGCGGGGAAGCTCGGGATACTGGACCTGGAG
>JAUVYU010000006.1 GCA_030602935.1 Candidatus Bathyarchaeota archaeon
TTCTCCAGCTCACGCCTGATGGCTGCGGTTACGGGGATGGGTAGCCTGGCGCCTCGGGCCAGGTCCTTGGTCCTGACCTTCCTCATGCGGTGGACCTCACGGAGGACCCTCCTGACGGCCTCCTCCCCCTCCCTGAGGTTCATCCTGCTGGCTATGGAGGTCACTGGATCGAGATCTGCACGCTTTCTCTTATCGCCGCTTGTGGAGGACATTCTAAGAAAGTTCGGTGAATCCGGTATTTAGGTGCGCGCACTCCGAGTACATTGAGCCCGCATCTGACTCTCATCCAGTAGGGAAGCGGGGGCTCATCCCTTCCGTCTTTCTACCTCTTCGAGGATCCGGGTGATGTCATCCTCGTCGACGTCGATCTTGTGGTTCGCCTTGAGGCGCCTCTTGACCTCCGCAGGATCGTTGGTCCCCTCCGACGCCTTGGGGACGATGTTGCACATGTCCTCGATGTAGTTCCAGGGGAAGATGACCCACCGCCAGCTGATCTCGTCGCCGTAGTAGTCCGGGGTGAACTTGGAGCCTGTGATGTGCCTCAGGGCGGCCGTCCGGACCTCTGCTGGGTTCTTCGTCTGCACATAGTCCGTGGCTATCTTCATGCTGTCCCCGGTGTCGGTGATGTCGTCGACGACGATGACGCTCCTCCCGGTCAGGTCGATCTCGAAGGGGTACTTGAGCTGGGCCGTTCCGTCAGGGGTCGCCGTCACCCCCCAGTGCTCAACCTTGAGGCTCACCAGATCCTTGATGGCCAGGAAGTCGCAGAGCACCCTGGAGAGCACCCAGCCCCCCCGTGCCAGCCCCACCATGAAGTCGGCCCTGTAGCCGGACTCGATGATCTTCCGGGCTACCTCCTCGGAGAGGGAGTGGAAGAGCTCCCAGTCCATGACCTCGCAATCAAACTTATCGTCGAACACGGAGACTCCTATGGGTGAACTGAATTAAACAGTTTCTGAATAAAACAAAAGATCGATTTAATAATCTGGCTGCTTTTCAAAGAACGATAGGAGATCATCTATGCCTTACTGTCCAAGCTGCGGGAAAGAGGTTGGAGACGAGATCGTCTACTGCCCCCACTGCGGAGCCGCCCAGAGGGAGACAGGGTATCAAAGGCCCAAGAGCCGGGGGTGGCCAATAGATAGGATCCTCGCCGGTTTCATAGGGTTCATAATCATAGCCACGTCGTTGGGGCTCATGACCGGAGGGGGAGCGATCATGTGGGCTCAGAGTAGCTTCGCCGATTCGGACGGCTACCTGGTTAGCAGGAGCGTCCGCATTCATACTGACACATACGCCATCGTCTCCCAGAGTTTCGACATCCACACGGATATAGAGCTCCCTTCATCTTTCTGGTTGACCAGAGGAGTGTCTGAGATAGTCACCATAAAGTTCGTCGTCGAGAGCAACGACCCCTCAAGCGAGATCCTGATAGCCATCGCCCATGAGGCCCAAGCCGAGAACTACCTCGAAGGCGTCGAGTACGACGAACTCTCAAGGCTCTCATGGTCCTATGACCCCTGGACCAATGAGGAGCCCGACATATCCTACTCACGCCACGGGGGAGGAGCCCCGGAGGTAGCCCCCGTCGTCATCAGCTCCTGGGAGGCCGTTAGCGTCGGCTCAGGGGCCCAAGACCTGAACTGGGAGCCCGTCTCCGGGAGCTTCTGGATAGTGGTCATGAACGCCGACGCCTCAGCGGGGGTCGACGCGGACGTCAAGCTGGGGGCCCGGGTGCCAATCCTCCAGAACATAGGCAACATGCTCGTCTTCGGTGGGATCGTGGCCCTCATAATAGGCGCCTTCGTGCTTTACACCTGGGTCAGGTGACCCGAGGGAGAACCCGGAAACCTTTTTGAACCCCCATGGACGATACAGGAGATGCCCTCTTACGGAGGGACTATATTAGGGTAGAAACCTACGGATAGTGATAGTGATGGAGAAGGACTATAAGGCGATCCTCGACAGGGCCTACGAGAAGCTCCCCGACCATGTGGAGACGTACGAGAGGTGGACCGTTCCCAGGCCCATCCTCAGGAGGGCGGGGAGGAGGACCGTAATCATGAACTTCAAGGAGATAGCGGACGAGCTCAACCGGGACCCCCAGCACCTGCTAAAGTTCCTCTCCGGGGAGATGGCGACCCTCCCCCGATTCGACGGGACACGGGCAATCTTCCAGGGCAGGTTCAGGGAGGACTCCATCAGGAACCTCCTGGAGGTCTACACCAAAAAGTACGTAATCTGCCCCGTCTGCAAGCGACCGGACTCAAAGATCGTCAGGGAGAAGCGCCTCCTCTTCCTCCAGTGCGAAGCCTGCGGCGCCAGGTCCTCCATAGGAAGCAAGTGATGAGTTAATGGGCGAGGTCTACGTCAACACCATCCGCCAGAACAGGGACACCCTCGTCGCCGTCTGCGACGCCGAGCTCCTGGGGTGCACCCTTGAGGGCGGACGGGTCCCCTTCGAGGTGAGTGAACGCTTCTACGGGGGCTCCCTCAGCAGCCTAGAGGAAGCCCTTGAGGCGATGAGAAAGGCCTCCATCTGCAACATAGTGGGCAAGAAGATAGTCGAGGCCGCCATAGGGAAGAAGATGATCCAGAAGACGGCGATCATCTACATCGGCGACATCCCCCACGCCCAGATAATCCACCTCTGACAGGATAACCTCCTTATACCCCAGGGGACTATTCTTGTCGGTGAAATTTTGCCAGACCACAAGATCAAGGACATAGATCTGGCCGATCAGGGCGAGCTGCTGATAGAGTGGGCTCAGGCTCATATGCCCGTCCTCGCCATCATAAAGGAGCGCGTCGAGAAGGAGAGGCCCCTTGAGGGCGCGGTGATCGGCGCTTGCCTCTACGACACCAAGGAGACCGCCGTGTTGGTGAGGGCCCTTGAGGCGGGAGGCGCCAAGGTTGTCCTCTGCGGATCCAACCCCCTCTCTACCCAGGACGAGGTGGTCGCGGCCCTCGTGAAGACCGGGACCCCGGTCTACTCCTGGAGGGGGCAGACCACCGATGAGTACTACTGGTGCCTGAACAAGGTCCTCGACCAGAAGCCGAACATGACCACCGACGACGGCGCCGACCTCGTGAACCTCATCCACTCCAGCCGGACGGACCTCATAGACGGCGTGAAGGGCGGCTCAGAGGAGACCACCACCGGGGTCATCAGGCTCAGGGCGATGGAAGCCGACGGGGCTCTCAAGTACCCCATCATCGCCGTGAACGACACCGACACGAAGCACATGTTCGACAACCAGTACGGCACCGGTCAGAGCACAATCGACGGCATCCTCAGGGCCACCGCCGTCCTGCTTGCAGGGAAGAACTTCGTCGTAGGCGGCTACGGCTGGTGCGCCAGGGGCATCGCCAGCAGGGCTCGCGGGATGGGGGCCAACGTCATTGTCACCGAAGTGAAGCCCCTGAGGGCGCTTAAGGCGGTGATGGACGGCTACCGGGTGACCACCATGGCAGAGGCCGCGAAGGTGGGAGACATCTTCGTGACCTCCACGGGGGACATCAACGTCGTCGACGGAGAGCACATGAAGGCGATGAAGAGCGGGGCCATCATGGCCAACTCGGGCCATTTCAACGTGGAGATCAACCTCCCGGCACTGGAGGAGATGTCTACAGGCAAGCGTAGGCTCAGGGACAGCCTCGACGAGTACACGACCAAGGACGGCAGGAAGCTCTACCTCCTCGCTGAGGGGAGGCTCGTGAACCTCGCCGCCGCCGAGGGGCACCCCAGCGAGGTGATGGACATGAGCTTCGCCAACCAGGCCCTCGTCGCGGAGTGGGTCTGGAACGCCGAGAAGATGGAGCCCAAGGTCTACGACGTCCCCAAGAGCATAGACGAGAACGTCGCCCTGCTGAAGCTGCGGGGCATGGGGATAGAGATCGACACCCTCACCGAGAGGCAGGCGGAGTACCTCCGCTCCTGGAAGGAGGGCACGGTCTAACCCCCTTTTTCACTCATTTTTTCCCACTGAAAATCTCTAATAGTGTCTGGTTCCCCTGAATATTGATGTCTGTTTCATTGCCCAACCAAGGACCCAAGCCCGTGGCCTGGTCCAAGAAAGCGATGGTGAGCAGCTCCCACCCGGCGGTGACCAAGGTGATGCTGGACGTCCTGAGGGACGGTGGGAACGCCATCGACGCCGCCGTGGCCGGGAGCCTGGTTCAGCCCGTCCACGAGGTCCACCAGACCAACCACGCGGGAACCGTGGTGACCCTGTACTGGGACGCGGAGACGGAGAGGGCCTACTTCATGGACGCCTCAGCCGAGCTCCCAGGGGACCTCAGGATCTGCACCCCCAACCCCCACTCCTCGGATAACGCCGCCTGCATCCCGGGGTTCATCCCGGGTCTGGCTTCGATGCTTGAGAGGTTCGGGTCCAAGCCCTGGTCGACGCTCATGGAACCGGCGGTGAGGGCGGCCAGGGAGGGAGCGGTGATGAGCTCCTGGCAGTACGGCTACCTCCACGCCTCCCTAAGCTCCATCACCTACTTCCCGTCAGGGCGGGACTTCTACACCTCCAACGGCTTCCTCATCCCGGTCGGGGAGCGCTGGAGGATGCCCCAACTGGCGGAGACCCTACAGAGATCGGCGGAGGAGGGCCCGGAATACTTCACGCAGGGGGACTGGACAAAGCACATGGTCAAGGCTGGCAACGAGCTCGGCTGGCCCATCACCATGGAGCACCTGGCCGCATACGAGCCCATCTGGCTGGATCCCCTGAGCTTCAAGTACCGGGACACGGAGATAGTCGGCATCCCGCCGCCCCAGAGGGGGGCCCTCTACATGGGGTACATCTACGGCATCCTGGAGGAGTTCGACCTAGGCTCCATAGGTCACTACACAGAGTCCGCGGACGCCCTCGCATTGATCGCCTGGGCGATGAGCAGGGCTCACACGGAGAAGGCCCTCATGCATGACCCCCAGTTCTACGACGTCCCCGTGGATGTCCTCCTCTCCAAGGACTACCATCGCATGATAGCCGAGCTATGGAGGAGCAGCAGGCCCAGGGTCGACCTCACGGAGTTCCTCAGGCTCACCGTGGGCGAGATCGCCATGGCGGCGGGCCTCCCATCAAGCAACAGGAGGGTCCACGACAGCTGTGAGCTGAGCATCGTGGACGAGGAAGGGAACTGGGTGGAGATGATGAACACGGGGAACGGAGGCGGCATCCCCGGCTTGGTCGTCGACGGCGTGAAGAACGGCGGCACCACCGTCAAGGCAGAGGTGGAGACGGGGACGGGGAGGTTCGGCTGGATCGTGGAGCCAGGCGCCCGGACGAGGCACGCCATCGCCAACACCCTCGTCCTCGATGAAGGAAGCCCCTGGCTGGCTATCGGCTCACCGGGGGACTGCATATTCACGGTGCCCCAGGCCCTGCTCAACATCCTGGAGTACGGGATGGACCCCTACTCTGCCGTGGACGCCCCGAGGTTCTGGCCCCTCAACGACGACGGCACACTGGAGATCGAGAGCAGGATCGGCGCAGACGTGCTCAAGGAGCTTGCGAGGATGGGGATCGTCACCAGGCCCCTGGGCACCTACGACTGGCGGATGGGGTCCATGCAAGTGGTGTGGCGCGACAGGGAGAAGGGGATGCTGGGAGGCGTGGCCGATCCACGGAGGACGGGGGTACCCGGAGGAATCTGAGGCATGTTGGAGGGAACAGAATGAGGGTTCTTGTGACCGGTGGGGCCGGGCGTCTGGGAAGCGAGGTCGTCAAGCTGATAGCCTCTAGGGGTGACTCCGCTGTCGCCTTCGACCTTCCCCAGGCCTCATGGGAGGCGGTCAAGGATGTGCCGGGCGTCGATCTTTTCCCGGGGGACGTGACCGACAAGAGGCAGGTATCAGAGGCGCTCAAGGGCGTTGATGCAGTCATACACCTTGCGGCGTTGCTTCCTCCAAGGAGTGAAGTCAACAGGGACCTAACGATGAGGGTGAACGTCGAGGGGACATCAAACATCGTCGAAGCCATAGGATCGACAGGAGCCCCCCTAGTATTCGCATCATCAGTCGCGACGTACGGGATCACAGCCTCAGAAGAAACAACCATCGGGGAGAGCCACCCCCTTCACGTCAACGACCGATACTCTGAGAGCAAGATCGAGGCCGAGCGGTTGATAGTGGATTCCGGGGTCGACCACGTGACCCTACGGATAGCCCCCATCGCCGTGGCGGACCTGGTGGAGCTCCCAGAGACGATCCCCTATCGCGGAGACCAGCGGGTGGAGCTCATCTACGTCGAGGATGCCGCTCGTGCCCTCCTCTCCGCCATGAACGAGAGTGAGGCAAAGGAGAAGACCTTCAATATCGCGGGCGGTCCTACCTGGCAGATGACGGGGGCTGAGTACATAGAGAAGTTCTATGACGCACTCGGAGTCGAGGTCGAGCCCAGATTCTCGGAGGAGTACACCGCCGTCGACTGGTATGACACCAGCCAGGGGCTCTTTCTCGGATACCAGAGATTAAACTTTAATGGGTTTCTGGGGATGTTAATGGCGTTGGGGGAGCAGCTGGGACTGAGGTGAGATGTATGGGTGAGAGCTTGGAGACGGCGAAGTCGACTATGGAGCGCGTTATGGAGACACTCAGGGGCTCGAGCAACGCGTCGGAGAACGAGTTGAGGGATATACTGACCCGCCTCCAGGCTGCGCGTAACACCCTCGTCCAGAACGAGAGGAAGATCTGGCTCAGGACCAAGGCCGGGAAGGAGATGCTATCCAACTACGGCGAGGCGTCCCAGAAGCTTCTAGGCGCCGTGGAGTCCGGCTCTGGCCTCGAGGAGGCGCTGACCGAGGTCGAGGCCCAGGCGAAGAGGATCAGCGACGAGATTCGCAAGCGGAGCATGGTGGTCACCTAGAGCCCTTAACCAGGAGTACCACGAGTTCCTAGCACAACGCCACTGAGGGTTATATACAACTTCAACTCGATCCTAAAACTAGAGTTCTGGAGAGTATGAAATTTGGCTAGCAAGGTCTATTTCATGGACGATCGCTACGCTGGGCTTCCCACGAGCCTCCCAGCTAAGGCTCGGCAGCTCTTTGACCACGCCAACCTAGGTGGATGCTTCGAGCCAGGTGACTCGGTCGCCATCAAGTGCCACATGGGAGAGTGGTACAACTCCGCGTATCTCAGGCCCATCCTGATTAGAGTCATCGTGGACAAGGTGAAGGAGCACGGGGGGATCCCCTTCGTCACTGACACCACCACCGCCCCCTACATGCATTACTGTTCCAGGAGCACCGCCCAGTTCTACCTTGAGACGGCGGCCGCCAACGGCTTCACGCCGGACTCCATGGGCTGCCCGATTATCATCGCCGACGGCATGTACGGAACAGAGGACGTGAGGGTCGACCTCCCCGACGGTCTCCTCCTTAAGGAGGGGTTCCTCGCGAAGGGTATAGCTGACGCGGACGCAACGATCGTCGTCAACCACTTCAAGGGGCACGGCGGAGGCGTCTACGGGGGCAGCATCAAGAACGTCGCCATCGGCTGCAGCTCCAAGAGGGGAAAGCTGAACGTCCATCTCACAACCCACCCGGAGATCGGATGGGACAAGTGGAGCTTCCACGGAGAGAACTGCATCAGAGAAGAGTGCCCGGACGTCGTCGTCTGCAAGAACATCTGCCCCGTCGGGGCGATACGGATAGAGAAGGACCATATGGAGTGGGACAGGGGGGCCTGCATCGGCTGCTTTGGCCACCAGCGCCCCTTCTTCCGCTGCGATGTCTGGGGTAAGGAGAGTTACGAGGAGTGGAAGACCTGGTTCCTCATCGCCATGGGGGACGCCTCTACAGCCTACATACGCTACATGGGTGAGGAGCACGTCGGTTTCCTGACCTACGCCATCGACATCACCCCCGCCTGTGACTGTGCCCCCGGAGCCGACAGACCGGTCCTCCCCAACCTGGGGGTCTTCGCCTCCCAAGACATGGTCGCCATCGACGTCGCCGCTCTGGACATGGCCGATAAGGCTCCGGGGATCCCCGGTTCATTGGCTGAGGAGAAGGATGTCATGGAGCCGGGGGTCGAGAAGTTTACCGGGATCGTAGGGATGAGCCAGTGGGTCACAGCCAACACCTGCAGCCGCCTGGGGTCGGGCTCCAAGGAGTACGAGCTCGTGCTGCCTCCCGTCTCGGACATCGAGGCCGACTACTGCTTCCCCAGGCTCAGCCCTGAGCGCCCCATAGGCCACTACCTGGCTAAAGGGGTGAAGAAGTTCGGAACGTGGATCCCGGAAGGCGGCTACAAGTACAACAAAGAGCCCTCTGTACCTTTCGAAGAACTGACAAAAAGATAAACTCCCATTTTTTTCATGACAAGGGGTTCAGCGTCGCCGAGGCCGGTTCTTCCGGTTTATCATCAGGACAGCCGTGGAGTGGGAGCAGATCCTCTTCTCCCTGAAGCCGGGGCAGGTGCACGAGACCCTCCCGTCGAGCGCTTGAACCACGTTGTAGGTGCCGTGGTCCCCGATGACGTTGAACCTGCCGCCCCCCATGCTCTCCACGCGACCGGTCCTCAGCATCCTCACAGCCTTCTCGACCAGCCGGTTCACCGGCCTACGCCTGCGCATGGGATAGAATCAGTTGCCTGCATTAATTACGATTACTGAAACCCGATTGGCATGGCTTGAACTCGACGGGGAAACTATTTGTATTCATACAGACAAGAACATCGTGATTCTATGCCAAGCAAGATCAAGGGATATGCGGGGAAGTTCCTGCGCGTCGACATGTCCGAAGGGAAGCTCAGCGACGAGGTCTTCGACGAGGCCACGCTGAGGAAGTATCTCGGCGGCACTGGGATCGGCTGTAAGATCATGTACGAGGAGGTTCCCCCTGACGCCGACTGGTCGGACCCCGTCAACAGGGTCACTATCGGCAGTGGGCCCTTGGGGGGCACCGCCGTCGGGGGATCCGGAACGATATCCATAGTCACCAAGGGCGCTCTGACCGGTGGATCCACGTCGGTCCAGGCCAACGGCCTCTTCGGTGCCTACCTGAGGTTCTCCGGTTACGATGGCATCATCGTTCAGGGGGCTTCGGAGAGCTGGAAGTACCTCGTAATAAGGGACGGAGGGGCCGAGCTGAAGGACGCCGACGAGATCATGGGCCTCGACACCTACGAGGTGGGGGACTTCCTCAGAGAGTTCTATGGCGTCAGGGGAAGGAGCGCCAGCGTCCTATCCATCGGCCCGGCCGGCGAGAAGCTCGTCAGGTGGGCGGGGGTCTTCGTGGACCACGGTCACTCGGCCTCCCATAACGGCTCAGGCGCCGTCCTGGGCTCCAAGAAGCTGAAGGCGATCATGGCGTTCAGGAGCAGCGGCAGCCCCGAGATGGCGGACCCCGAGGGGCTGAAGGAGGTCGCCCAGAGGATCTACGAGGACGTGGAGTACTTCAGGGGCACCATCGGGGGCGTGGAGACCGCCCAAAAGTCGGGCTCGGGGAGCCTGCCCATCAAGAACTACACCACCAATCTCTGGGACGTGGAAGCGGAGAAGGTGGACACATTCGGTGAGAGGTACCTCAGGGACACGTACCAGTTCGAGCGCGAGCCCTGCTGGGGGTGCAGGCTCCTCCACTGCGCCATGTTCAGGATCGAGGACGGCCCCTACACAGGGGTCGTAGAGGAGCCCGAGTACGAGCAGATGGCAGCCTGGGGCCCCGTCGTGGACGTCAAAGACGTCGAGGCTACAATGATGCTCTCGGCTCTCACCGACAGGCTTGGGCTGGAGAACAACGAGGCGGGCTGGCTCACGGGGTGGGTCATCGAGTGCCTTGAGAAGGGCTATCTCTCCAAGGAGGAGACGGGCATCGATGTCAGTTGGGGCGACGTGGACGCCATCGTGGAGCTCCTGAAGATGATCTCGGAGCGCAGGGGATTCGGGGACGTCCTCGCCGAGGGCGTGAAGAGGGCCTCCGAGAAGGTCGGTGGAGAGGCCGCGAAGGCCGCGATCTACACCATGAAGGGGAACACCCCCAGGGGCCACGACCACAGGACCCGTTGGGCCGAGATGTTCGACACCTGCGTCTCCAACACGAGCACCATCGAGACCCACATGAGCGCTATGGGGCCGGGCGCCCAGGGACCTGAGAACCCCATGGAGGTCTCCACCGAGGTGGCGAGGACGAAGGGGCTGATGCAGCTGGAGGACTCGGTGGGCACCTGCCGCTTCAACACCCGGATGAACAACGTGTATATCTCGGAGGCCGTCGCCGCCGCCACAGGCTGGAACTTCACCGCAGAGGAGGGGAAGCGGGTCGGCCTCAGGGCCGTGAACCTGATGCGGGCCTACAACCTGAGGGTCGGCATCGGTGCCGAGTACGACAGGCCCTCAACACGCTACGGCTCTACGCCCGTCGACGGCCCCACGGTTGGGATAAGCATCCTTCCCCACTGGGACGCCATGCTCCGCAACTACTATGGGCTGATGGGGTGGGACACCGAGACCGGGATACCCCTACCCGAGACCCTGGAGGAGCTTGGGCTGGGATATGTGGTGAAGGACATGGAGAAGCTCTGAAACCCTCCATTTTCCTTTTTATAATTGATTCTGGAATTTTTACGAGAAAGAGATTCGCGTAATTCATTTTTTTGGTGGCTTAAAAACATGCTTTTAGTTTAATTGAATTATGTTACTCTTAGCTTCTGAGAGCAACTACTTCTCCTTGATTCTCTGCCCGATGGTCTTGAGCTCCCCATGATCCTTGTACCTGATGGAGGTCTGCACCCTGACCGGTAATCCCACCTGCCTGAGAAACTGCAGCAGCATCCCCCCGTCGATGGACTCCTTTATATTACCGGCCTTGAAAGCCTCGACGAGGGCCCCCTCGACCTGGGGCATCACCTTAGGGAACTGCGCCCGAGCGGCTCCCAGGACCTCCCATGCCCTTCCCACGAGGAACCGGCCCAGAATCTCCTCCAGGGTAGGCTCCTTAGGTTTCTCTGGCTCCGCATCAGGTTTGCTTTCCGACCTATGGAGCCGCCTCTGGAGCTCGATCATCCTCCGCCTCTTGAGCTTCTCCAGCTCATCG
>JAUVYU010000240.1 GCA_030602935.1 Candidatus Bathyarchaeota archaeon
GTCGTCGACCAGGGATGGAGCAAGATCTACAAGATCCGGGACGGCGCCTACCTCGGCCTCGTCGACGGCGAGAAGGGCTACCACAGGGCAAGCGACACCAAGCCCGTCATCATATGCATCAACGTCCACGACGCCGACGCCTGGTACCAGAGACTCGTCGCCAAAGGCGTGGAGATCGAGAAGCAACCCCAGGAGTCCGAGAGGCTCAAGATCAAGGTATTCATGCTCAAGGACCCGGAGGGATACGTCCTAGAGATACAGGAGTCCCTCCCCGGAGCCCTCTCAATCTAGGAGTACCCCCGCAGAGCCTCCCTGAGCAGCCCCAGCTCGGCCTCAGCTATCTCCCCGTGCCAGCCGTCGTACCAGGGCTGCCCCGAGTTCAGGCCAACCAGGGACTCCACCAGCCCGATGCTCTTCCGAAGATGCCTTGCGACGTCACCCGAGACGACGCTGGCCCCGTCGAAGAGATCCAGATGCCTCTCGGACCAGTCCCCTGGCTGATCCAGGCCCGCTACGTAGCGGGGCATGAACCTCCTCAGGGTCTCCATGTCGATGATGCTCCCCAGCCTGCGGAGTTCCCCCGATGACTCCCAGAGGCTCTCATCAAGCCCGTAGACGGGCATATCATAGTGGTTAGACGCCAGCTGGGTGATGTCGCAGATGGAGAAGCTGACGAGTTCGACGCCCCACCCTGCGCAGAGCAGCCCCAGACGCTCCAGAGCGGGGATTGCCGTGAACCCGTAGAGCACCACCCTCTCAGGCTCAACCCCCTCACCGAGGAGATGTGAGAGTGCGGCCTCGGCCGACCTGCCGGTGGCGAACGTGTCAGAGATGATGAGGGTCGAAGGGTTATCAGAGCCATGAACTAAGTCCGAGTATGTGACACGGACCCTCCTCGAATCGTCGGAGTGAGACCTGTACCCGTCCTCGCTGTACTCGGTCCTGACGCTGACGACGGGGATGTCGGAGGGGAAAGCCCCCGAGACCCTGTACCCCGACGAGCCCCTCAGAAGATTCAGTAAGGCGTAGCCCCCGCCAACGATGAGGCCCAATCCCCCCAAAGCCGCCCTGAAATCCACGGCGCAGTCAAGGCACAACTCGGCCAGCGCCGCCCCCACCAGATGGGGGTGACAGGCTACCCTCATGCCGGCCTCAGAGTCGATGATATAGGGGAGCCCGACATCCCGGGAAAGGAGGCTTGAGGCCCCCACGTCGACCTCATAGAGGCGGGAACCGGGCCGGAGCCCGGGCATATCCACGGCCTCGGTCGAGGAGACGTCTAATGGAAACTCATCGAGGATGACCTCCAGACGTCCCTCATCCGCCAAACGCGCCACAGAGCAATATGAACACTGTATATTAATTGAACTACCCTTCAAGAACGTAGAATCAACGACGCATCATAAAAAATATAGAAAGGCTCTCAGGGAAGAGGCGAGGCAGGTACCGCTTACCTACGCCTGCTTCTGCTCCCTGAGCAGGTCACGGATCTCCCTCAGGGTGATCAGCATCTCGTCCTCCAGACCAGGCCCCCTGGGAACCGGTTCCTCAACGGGATAGACCACCTCGGTCCCCATCACGTAGGGCGCCTTGAACCTCCTCAGCTCGTTCAGGATGAAGTCACGCACCTCCTCGTAGAAGGTGATCCCCTCAAACTTCTCCTCAGGCCCCAACTGGTTCGCCCCCGAATACCCCGCGGTCTCGATGCTCACGTTACCGATCCCGAAGAGCCTGTCGAAGGGACCCGCGTTACTCGAGATGTTCGTGATCGTCCTGAAGGGAACGTGCTTCCTGGTCACGGTGACAATCCCCTTCTTCACGTAGATCTCAGGCATCGTCTCCCCAGACTCTGCGATGACGGAGTACTCGATGCTCCCTATGTAGAAGGGCATCAGGACAAGCGCGGGCACCAGCCAGACCAAGTTCAACACCACGGTCCAGTAGTTCACTGGCCCAAACCACTGACTGATTGCGCCAACGGCACTCGGGTAGTCCACGGGCTCGACGTAGGCCATGAAGTGCATTGACCCCACAAACAGGACGTTGACCGCCAGCCAGGCAGCGACAGCTGTGGCCAGCATCGTGGTCCACGTCTTGTAGAGGTAGATCTTCGATGGCTTGAAGAGCTTACCGCTCGTGACCTTTTCTATAGGAGGCTTGATGACCTTGACTCCTAACTCATTTCCTATATTCATTCACTCTCCTTTCGTTTGTACCGGGGGATCTCCTTCGAGGCCAGCTTGTTGAATACGGTTATCGACTGCACGGTCATAGGCGGCTCTGCCTCGTCCGGTCTCAGCTCGAGGCTGTACTCCGCCATCACTGAGTCCAGGGTCTCCCTGCACTCTGACTCCTTCGGGCATTCTGGGCAGAGCTTGCCTGCGTAAGAGTCGTGCTTGTACCAGACGATAATGCCCTGCTCCTCCGTGTAGGCGATGTAGACTTGTGCATTCGCCTGGTAGTCGAAGCCGATGAGCAGCCCCTTGTAGTCGAGGAGGCTCTCCACGTCCAGCCTGTGGCTGTCGGCGTGCTCCTGCAGCTCCTTAGAGATCTTCTTCCTGGCCCTGTTCAGCACCCTGGAGACGTAAG
The DNA here is from genome assembly GCA_030602935.1 of Candidatus Bathyarchaeota archaeon. Taxonomy (GTDB): domain Archaea; phylum Thermoproteota; class Bathyarchaeia; order TCS64; family TCS64; genus BS750m-G28. The sequence continues at coordinate 2,590 of JAUVYU010000240.1, forward strand.
AGGGGCTCCAGCCCTCCAACACGTTCTCCTCAGCTATTGTGCCCGTCGACTTGCCCCTGTGAAACTCCCGCCAGACGACGGCTTCGTGTTTCGATAGCAGCCCCATGTTTTTTCCCTCGGTTC
>JAUVYU010000154.1 GCA_030602935.1 Candidatus Bathyarchaeota archaeon
GCGGGCGCGTTCTCACCTGGATCTACCTCGGCCTGTGGGTTTCCATCATCTTCGTGTGGGCCTGGTCTACAGGGTGGAGGAACTATTTTATCAGGGAGGACATTCCCACCCTCCTTCTCCTGATCCTGGTTCTCCTCTTCATCATCTGGCTGGATACGAAGCACAAGATGCTGTTCGGCCCCTGACCCTCGCGCGCAGTAAATTCTTTAAGCCCGTCCGACTCCCTCCTTAATTAAGGGGATTAGCTGGCTGCCTTCGCAGCCGTCCAGGGTTCTCGCCTTGGAGGTCATTCATACGGCGGCGAGGGTTCGGCTGATCCCCTCCCTTAATCCAACAAACGCTATTAGGTCTGGGGATTCTCTCTATTCTGATTGTGATGGTGGAGCAGTTCGTTTTCACCTTCAACGGGGCGTATCTGAAGGCCATCGTCAACGCCTACAGGCAGATCGCCGACACCTTTGTCTTCCACTTCACCCGGGAGAACATTACTACCTGCGTGCTGGGCACCGACCATTCAACAGCGATACAGATCATCCTCACGCCCTATTACTACAACGCCTACGCCGAAGAGGCCTGGGTTCGGGGAGGTATGGATCTTCTCTGGGGTGCAGTAAGGAGGCTGAAGAAGGCGGATACCGTTTCGGTCAGGGTGGAGGACGACAAGTTATACGTGGGACCCATCCTAGTCGGTGAGGTCGTGCCTGAGGGTGAGATCTTCGATGAGGAGAAGATCGAGCCCCCCGCGGTCGATGAGCTTGGCTTCATCCAGGTCGATGCAGCCAGCTTCAAGAAGATCCTGCGGAGTGCGCCACCCAACACTCGATACGTGGGTTTCGACATCGATGAGCCGGGCGGCCACATCGTCCTCGGCGACAGCGTATTGGACCTCGGAGTGCCCCATGAATGGCTGCTTGCGGTGAGCGGGAAGGCTCGGGAGGCCTACACCCTGGAGCTTTTCATTCCGCTCTTGGTGGCTGGCCTCTTAGAGACCGCCTTTATCCGAATAACCGACAAGGGCCCGGCGATCATCGAATACTATGAGGTTCAGAGCACCGTGAGGTTCTACCTGGCCCCCTTAGCTGACGGGGCGGCGGTGATAGCCGAGGTCTTGGAGAGGCCCAAGCCGGTGAGGACCGAGATCCTGCGGATGTGGAAGAGGGAGGCCGTCCCCCTCTTCAAGGCCGTCAAGGCGATAGACTCCCTGACCGAATACGACGAGGTTACGTTCGACACCGCTGACGGCCTGGGGTTGTTCTGGGAGGTGGGATACCTGAAAGTGTCCCCGCAATATTTGGAGACGTGGTATCCTCCGCCCGTGCCTATTCAGGGCGACTTCCGCCTAGCCGACTTGGTGAAGCACCTCAAGGGTGTGGAGGATCTAATTCTCTACTACGACGCGGAGAAGCGCCTGGTTCTATGGGGGACGGGTCCCGACATCGCCCCCAGGGAGCTCAGGGCACAGTCGGTTCCGATGAAGGTCGAGGTCCCGAAGGTCGAGGGCAAGATCATATTCACCGGCCCCGCTGACCTGCTCCGCCGGACGGTGGAGGACGCCAAGGTTGCTGAGGACAAATACCTGGTCTTCTACACGACACCCTACGAGATCGAGGTCTTTGGACGGAACGAGGTCTACTATGAGGCAACCTTTGCGCTGAACGATTTTCAGTCTGTGGAAGAGGGTTACGTCCCCATCGGCAGCGACACGTTCAGCTACCTCATCGGCTTCTTCAGGAACGTGCCCGCTACCTGGTGTAGCGTGGGGAAGACCCCGGATGACAACGTTTACCTGAGCTGCGCGACGGACATAGGCGAGTTAAGGGCCATCAGAACCACATACAAAATAACGGAGGCTGTCGAGGCCTACGAGGAGAGGATGAAAAGGCCGGTTGCGCCGCCGGAGGCCGAGAAGCTGCCCGAGGCACCTCCGCCCCCTGAGCTCGTGTATCCCGAGCATCTGCGGATACCTTACGGAACCCAGGACTTGATCGGAGCCCGGATCTCATTTCTAACGGAGATATTGCCCGAATGGAAATGGGATAAAAGAACGCTGACCCGACCAGACGGAAGAATCCGTATACACGCACACTTCACGGAGATAACCGGGGATCTAGCCATCTCCAGAGCGGCCATCATGGAGGCCCTGAAGAAGATCCACGAAGTATTCAGGGCGCTTCCCGTCGAGGAGATTATGTCCTCCGCCGCCCTAGAGCCCTTCAAGGAGAAGACGAGGCCTTACGCGGACATACTCCGCAGAGTGCCCCTTGTGCCTCCGGTGATGGAATACCCCGCTGAGGCGTGGAACATCCTTTACACCCCTGACGCCAAGAAGCCCTACTTATTGGAGTTCAACATAAGGGGCACGTGGAATCCCCTCTACTTCGAGACATTTGACGAGCTCGCCGAATTCGCGGGGAAGGGCCGCCACAAGATGTATATCCACGTCATAAGGGGCGAGGGGGATGTCGTATGGACTCCCTTCTCGATCCCTCCCTTCACCTTCAAGCCTGAGGACGAGATCGAAACCCCTGAGAAGAAATACGAGCTCACCCAGCCCGGGCTACGCTCCGATAGGCCGACCGAGTGGTTCTGGACAGTCAGCGTGTATGACAAGAAGACTTACATGTCTGAGCGCGCGGAGATGACCGAAGGCGAGTGGAGGGAGCTAAAAGTTAAACCTCCGCTTAAACTTCTGGACCCAGCCAAACCCGAGGTCGCCGAGATCAGAAGCCTCACTCGGGGCCCCTTCAGGTTCGTGATACTCAACGACGGGACGATCAGCGTCGCCAGCATGGGAAGGTTCCTCTCAAAGGACGAGTTAGAGGCAAGGCCCGAGCTCCTGAAGGAGGCGCAGGGGTATTTCCTGGAGGAGCTGGAGACCCTGGGGATCAAGCCACCCGCCTTCGAGCTCGTAACCGTCTACCCGACCACACACCTCAATCAGTTCACGGGCGCGGACAAGAAGCCCTACGGCCCCTATGAGGCGGGGGAGGCCGCCCTGATTCCCCGGGAGGACGCCGAGCTCTTTGTTAAGGGGCACTTCGCCTCCTGGGAGAAGCCTCCGCCTAAGCCTCCTGAGATCCCGCCGCCTCCCGTTATGAAGACCTACGCTGAACTGGAGAAGGAGTTTGAGGAAAAGGATCCCTGGGATGCTCTTGCCATATTCGTTTCGAGGTTTGAGGGGTTTAAACGTGATTACTCGATGGAGGATCTGCACCGCTTCTTACGTGGACTTAGGGAGAGGACCAGCACCGAGAGCGTTTATCGGTTCTATAAAATCTACCCTCACCTGAAGGACGATTTTGTATCGATAGCGGGCAGGATCGGGTGGATTCCTCCTGAGCCGCCGATTCCTGAGCCTCCTCCGCGGAGGCCTCCGCCTACCCGTCTTAAACCAGATGAGGTTGAGGAGGTGTGGGAGAATTTCGTCGTCTTCGCTAAACTTGCGTTAATCGTTGAGCCTCTTGCCTACAGGGACCGCTTCATGGAGACGATAAGGACCTCTCCGACTGTGGCTAACGCCGTGGAGCGCGCCAGGCGTCTCGTGTCCAGCATACAGCGGGAGCTCCGGCCTCCTCCTCCGACCGTGCTGCCTGCGCCTCCCATTGTGCCTGAGCCCGACGTGGCTGAGGTCTACCGCCGCCTGGGGGTTCCCCCGGGGGCCAGCGTCTCGGAGGCGGCGTTTCAAACTGTATGGCGTGCTATCCAACGGGAGAGGGCCGAGGAGCCCCCTAAGGG
>JAUVYU010000061.1 GCA_030602935.1 Candidatus Bathyarchaeota archaeon
CACGACTTGGATGCTGGGGACGTTGTTCCCGAGGTCGTGGACCTCGAAGCCGTGGATCTTCAGCATCTGGCTAAGGAGGTTCTTCCCGATGTCGTGTATGTCTCCGTAGACCGTCGCGATGACCACCGTCCCCTTCTTCTCGATCCTGTCGGCTGCGGGGAGGACGGAGATGAACCGGTTCAGGGAGTTGGTGATTATCTCCTCGGCTATCAGGAGTTCCCCTAGGAAGTACTCCATGGACTCGAATTTTTCCCCGATGATCCTCGCGGCCTCGGTTATCCCCTTCCCGATGATCTCGTTGATGTCGAAATCCATCGCTATCAGCTCCTCGGTGGTCTTTTCCGCAAGGTCTTCGTCGAGGGCCACGATGGCATCTCTTAACGTGATGATCGATTCATCGATCGACATGGATTAACGAGTCTGCTAGATTATTATAAAATCTCTCACGACGCGGGCCCAGCTCTGAAGGACCCAAATGCATACAAATTTTCCTGGGGGTGCTGCACAGGACTAGATCTTCTGGCCGAATCTCCTGAGGAGCTCCACTGTCTCGGGATATTTCGAAAGGTCGGAGTGGGGGAAATAGAGGGAGGCGATGTACTCCTTCTGGAAATCCTTGTCCGCCGCGAGCTCGTAGTACTTGACCTTGGAGCTGATCTCCTCAGCGTACTCCCTCATCTCGGCGGACATCAGGGTCATCCTGGCCCCCGTCCCCGCGAGGTTCCCTGCGAACTCGATGCGCTCCAGAGGTATCTCGGGGTACATCCCTATTATGCGGGCGTTCTCGGGGTCGATGTAGTTGCCGAAGGCACCGGCGACCACGAGCTTGCTGAGGCTTTCATCGGTGACCTCCATCCTCTTCATCAGCAGATCGGCGCCGGTGTGGATGGCGCCCTTCGCCTTCTGGAGCTCTCTGATGTCCCCGAGGGTGATCACGATGTCCGTGTCGATCCCAGTCTCCTTCTTCCAGGCGATCACGAACTCCCAGCCGTTGGGGCCCTTCCGGAGCCTGTCCGTCTCTTCGGTCATCTCAGTGACGAAGTTTCCTCGGGGCATGATGAGGCCCGTCTTGAGGAACTCCGCGGGGGCGTCCACGAGTCCCGAGCCGCAGATGCCGACGGGGGGCACGTCCCCGATGGTCTTGTAGTATACGTCGAATGTGTCGGGGTTGATGCTGATCCTCTCAATGGACCCGGTGGTGGCCCTCATCCCGAACTTGATCTCCATCCCCTCGAAGGCGGGCCCCGAGGCGCAGGAGTCCGCCATGACCAGGTCCTTGTTCCCGAGGTCGATCTCGGTGTTGGTGCCCACGTCGATGGCCATGATCATCTCGTCGGACTCCATCATCTTGGACGCCAGAATCACGGCGACGTTGTCGGCCCCCACGAAGCCCCCTATCACGGGGAGATGGTGGGCGTTGGCTCCTGGATGAGCTTTAAGACCCAGGGTGGTGGCTTTGACGTCGACGCCCCTCCTGCCGGCGGGGGTGTAGGGGGAGAATGCGATGTGTCGAGGCCAGACCCCAAGGAAGAGGAGCTGCATCACCGTGTTGCCGACGAAGTTGAGCTCGTAGATCTCCTCGGGCTTCACGTCTGCCTTCTCGCAGCACTCCTCGATGATCTCGTTGACCCCCGAGATAACAGCTCCCTGGAGCTCGTGGACGGCGTCCCATCCCCCCATCATGACGTGGGTGACCCGGGACATGATGTCCTCCCCGAAGGGGATCTGAGGGTTCATCCGGGCGGCGACGCCCACGGCCGCCCCCGATCCGAGGTCTATCAGGAATCCGGCGATCTTGGTGGTCCCCACGTCCACAGCGAGGCCATAGCATCGCCCCGAGGTGTCCCCAGGTTCCAGAGCGATGATCTGATTCTTCCAGACCACTGCGGTGGCGCCCCAGTCAGCTTCACGGAGGGTGATGGGGAGGTTCTTGTATACTTCAAAGTCGATCCCTACGTCCGGGAGGCCGTGCTGCTCGGTTAAAGCTGCCAGAAGCCTGTCCTCGTCGGCTCTGGAGTCATGGAGCTGAGGCTTGGGCATAGTCACCCAGTACTTTCTCACGAGGGGGTTCGGTTCCACGGGGACGTCTAGGCCCTCCGTCTGGAGCCTTTGGCTGCCCTCCCTGCTCCTCAGGGGCACGTAAACCACCGTGGACTCCTCCAGGCGGGTCATGCATGCGAGCCTGATTCCGGCCTGAATCTCGTCCTCGGAGAGGTGCTTCAGCTCACTATCTGTATGATCAAGGCCCGCCCCGGCGTCGCCCATAATCCTGACCTTACACTTACCGCAGGTGCCTTTCCCCGCGCAGACGGTCGAGATAGCCACCCCGAGGGCCTGGGCTGCCTTCATCACGGTGATGCTCGGGAGGAATTTGGCTCGCTTGCCGTGGGGTTGGAATGTGACCTCGATCTCTGGGGGGTTCAGGGCTTGTTCACGCTCCTACTGGGATCCGTCCTCTTCCTTCATAGACTCGGCTGCGGCGATAATGGTGTCGATCAGTGTCTTGATCTTGCTGACGGCTTCGGTGGCGTCCTTTCCGTAGGCGTCGGAGCCTATCCTTTGCCTCCACTCCTCGCTCACGGAGCCGCCCCCGATGATGGTCCGGACCTTACCCTTCATGCCCTCCTTGTACAGGCTGTTCTCGACGTCCTGCATCGACATGAGGGTGGGGGTCATCAGCGTGGACATCGCGATCACCTGGGCCCCCTCGCTCTTCGCCTTCTCGATGAACTCAGGGGTGGGGACGTCCCTCCCCAGGTCTATGACCTCGTACCCCGAGGCGGTGAGCATCACTTTGACGATGTTCTTACCGATGTCGTGTACGTCTCCCTCCACGACCCCGAGGATTATCTTCCCCTTGGACCTCGATGCATCCCTGGGGATGTGAGGCGTCAGTATGTTCAGCCCGGCGTACATAGCGTCGGCCGATATGAGCATATCGGGGAGGAAGTACTCCTTCCTCTCGTACTTGTCCCCCACGAGCTTCATGCCCTCGGCGAGACCATGGATGATGGCGTCGTAGGGTGGCACTTCTTCGGCCAGCGCCTCGTTGGCCCCCTCCGCCGCGAGGTCCTCATCGCCGAGGTCGACTGCCTCTATCAGCTTCTTGAAGACTCTCTCCCTGGTGCTCTCGCTCATGAACATCAAATCGTTTTTCGATGGAGATGGTAATATTATCTGTATCCCGGATAAAATGATTTGCTTCACGTCTTCACGTGTTTGACCACAGCATCGACGAAGGCCCTGATGTTGTCGGTCGGGGTCTCGAGCCAGAAGTCGCATCCGGGCGCCACCAAGTCCATTCCATCCCTAATGGCGCTATCGACGGCTTCTCCGATCCTCTCGACGGGCTCAGCGTGAATCACATCATAAGCAGGTATGTTGCCGATAATGGGATACCCGGGCTGCTTGCCGTCGACTAGCCTCCTAGCGCCGTGGATGGGAGTTCTCTCGTCCACTGCGATCGCCGTTGCGCCGCAGTCCATCATCGACTCGAGGATCGCCATGGTTGATCCGCATATGTTCAGCACCGTGGGCGTCTTTACACGTCTGGTTATCTCGCTGAGGTAGGGCTTTACGAACTCGTCGAAGTGGGTGGGGGAGATGATGTCCGTGGAGGCCCCCATCTCATGGAGGGTGATCACATCAGCCCCCGCCTCCTCGTAGAGGTTCGCGATCTCCACGTAGGTGTCGAGGGTAGCCCTGCAGAACTCATGGACGGTCTCGGGGGACCGCAAAAGCCACTTCAGGAAGGACATGCTGTCCACGAGGTAGCTGCTGATGCTCGTGAACGGCGGGGCCAAGTACGCGTTCACCGGGACGACTCCTTCGAACTCCTCCTTGAGAAGACGGATCGCCTCAACGACCACGGGGACCCTCCCAGCCTCCGAGACGTCCTCGGGGATCTCCAATTCGGATGGCTCAGTGATCTGAAACTCTCTTATCGAAGGCCATCTGACTGAGCCCTCGTGATAATCGATCACAGAACCGAACACTTCGGCTTCCACGGTCATGCAGAAGGGGACCGAGACGTTGTCGAGGCCGCAGAGCCTGTGGGCTGCGGAGCCGAGCTTCGCCATCTTCCCGGGGTCGTGGTGGACGGCGGGCCAGTGGGCGTCGTAGGCTTCCATGAACCCTAGGGTGGCAACGCTGGTGGTGTTGACACATGGAGTCCTGTCGGCTTCCCCAGGCCTTCCATCCAGGACTGCCATGAACAGATCATACGACGAGGCCATTATGGATCACATTACCGTGCAATGGTTGTATGCGTATCGGTCAAGCTTCCCGGGCTTTCTCGATCTTCTCGACGAACTCCGGGACCAGCTTGTAGAGGGGGTGCTCGTCGGTCAGGGTCTCTCTATCCTGCTCGATCTGGGCGGTGGATGCGATCATGGCGTCGACGGCGGCACACACCGGGAAGATCCAGGGAGCAGCCTCGATGACTCCGTAGAGGAGAAAGTTGGCTCCCAGGGCAAGGGGGACCACCTGGGGAGCCACGTAGTTGACCTTCGCTACGTCCGACCCCCAATCCTCGGGCTGTTTCCAGATCGCAGTGGCGTTCCCCGGAGCCCCCCCGGCGGGCAGCCCAAACGCCTCCTTCACCCTGAGAATCGCCCTGGCCCCCATGCCGATGCTGGGGATATATGTGAAGATTGTGGTGTCCACCAGGGGCTTGGTAATGCCGGCCCTCTCGGAGACCTCGATGAGCCCCTGCTTCTCATCGGTTCCCCTCAGGAGAGAGAGCACGCCCTCGGTGGTCCTGTCCTTGACGTTGTAGGCGAGGAGTATCGCGGCCTCTATCCCCGAGTCCCTGATGGCGTCGACCTCGGCCTCGTTGGGGGAGTAGATGCTGTTGTAGACTATCCTGTCGGTGAGTCCTATCTCCGTGACGTACTCCAGGGCCTCCAGGCGGACCTTGGGGTAGGCATCTAAGAGGATGGGGACCTCGGTGGCCTCGGAGACGAAATCGATGTAGCTCCTGGCAGCCTCGATGGATGTGCAGACCACGTCCAGCATGCAGGGGTTCCCGGTGAGATCGGAGAGCTCGTCCTGCTTCGCTATGAGCTCCTCCGCCCGGTCCCTGTCGAAGATCCCCTTCTTGGGATCCTCCTCGATCTTGTGGCCCTGGTAGAAGATGGATCCGATGAGGGTTGCCGGGAGCTCCCCCGGCTGTCCTCCGATCCTTTTTCCCCCGATCTCGTAGATCTTCTGGGGTGTCTCAAACTTGAACACTGCCAGTCATCTCCTATACGGCGATTTCCCGAACTCCTTCACAGCGTCGACGAACGCCCTCACGTGCTCCGTGGGGGTCTTGAGCCAGAAGTCGCATCCCGGGGCCACCATGTCCGCCCCCTCCTCGATGGCGACCCTGACGTGGTCCCTGATTCGTTCAACGGGACCATTATGTATGACGTTGTAGGCGCTGACGTTTCCGCCTATCGGGTAGCCAGATTTTACCCGGTCGGCGATCTCCTTCGCAGCCCGCATCGAGGTGGTCTCCCCGATGGTAATAGCCTCGGCTCCGCACTCCATCATCCCGGTGATGAGTTCTAGGTTGTCGCTGACGCACTGGCCGCAGATGTGGATGATTCTGGGAGCCCTGGTGAGGGCCACCATCTTCTTTAGGTAGGGCTTGATGAGAT
>JAUVYU010000130.1 GCA_030602935.1 Candidatus Bathyarchaeota archaeon
CCGGGCCCCGTGAGGCTCTTGGGTGTTATCCCGCTGTACCATTGGAGGGCTCGTGAGGCGTACGTCATCTGCTTGGGGTTGCCGAAGAGCACCACCACGTCGGGGTCGAAGGGGCAGTCGCTGAGGGGCGCCACGCCGAGGTGGCGGACGTTGGGGGGCACCATTGTGTAGTCGTGGAGGAGGTTCCTCCTCGCCGCCACCGGTGTGCCATAGATCCGAGGCACAGCGGGCTGGCCGCTCTCCGGGTTCGTCCGGGCGCTCCAGGCCCCGGTCATGAGGTCGTCGGAGACCTCCGTCAGACCCACGTAGGCGTCCCCGTTACAGACGGGAGGGTCGGGTCTGCTGCTGATGCCGTCGAGGACGTATGTCTCGCCTCTCCACCGGGCCCGCATCATGAACTGGCAGTGGACGAGCCTCAGGGGCCCCCGATAGACGTGCTTCTCGAGCTTGGGGGGTATCAGCTTGTCGGGCCACCATGCGAGGGCGACGGGGTCGCCCTGGAGCCTTAGCTCCCGTATGAGTATCTCCCCCTGCTTCTTCGGGGGGAAGCCCAGCCAGTTTCGGTCGTAGACTGACCAGTCATATTTGTCCATGTTTCATCATGAGAAGACCTCGCCTTAACTGATTTAATTATTACTAGAGGTCATGGAAGCTCATCTTAGCCTCCCCGCCTCCTCGAGCCTGTCCACCTCGACCTTCAGGTCGACCGTCTCGAGGGATTCTCTGGTCTGGAGGCCTGACTCGGCGTCCGCTGTGCTGGAAGTGGCACGCCAGCTCGCATGCCCTGCAGAGCTTACACCTGCCTACGTCCGTGAGAAGATACCTCGAGACCGAGGATCAACTCATGTAGATCCGATATTGAGTCGCTGGGAGGCTATTGACACTGCGTCTCAGGATGTCTCCCTCTAGGGAAGGTAACATGGGAGGGATAATCGCTATTTTAAAGACTCACGGATCACTTCCATATATCGTGTGGATGGGATAGCATGACAGACTTCAGTATATTGGAAGAGCCTAGTAACCTCGAGTCCTCCCTAGTAAGAATCTTTACTGGAGGAGTCAGACCATGCTGATGAACGATCTCAAGAAATCAGACTCCGAGGTCTTCGACCTCATCGTCGCCGAGGGCGACAGGATCGAGAGGGGCGTCGAGCTCATCCCCTCCGAGAACTTCGTCTCGAAGGCCGTCATGCAGGCGATGAGCTCAGTGTTCACCAACAAATACTCGGAGGGATACCCCGGGAGACGATACTACGGCGGTCAGGAGTTCGTCGACAAGGTGGAGCGCCTCGCCATCAGGAGGGCCAAGGAGCTCTTCGGCGCGGAGCACGTGAACGTGCAGCCGTACTCGGGGTCGCCCGCAAATCACGCCGTCTTCTTCGCCCTCCTAGAGCTCGGTGACAAGTTCATGGGGCTTGAGATGGGCTGTGGAGGCCACCTGACTCACGGGAGTCCAGTCAATTTCTCGGGGTTGAGCTACACTCCCATCCTGTATTACGTTGACCGGGAGACCGAGCTCATCGACCTCGACGAGATCAGGAAGGCCGCCGTCAAGGAAAGACCCAAGATGATCATCTCCAGCCTCACGGCCTATCCCCGCAAGCTGGACTTCAAGGGCTTCCAGGAGATCTGCGAGGAGGTCGACGCATACCACCTCGCCGACATCAGCCACATCGCGGGCCTCATCGTCGGGGAGGTCCACGAGTCACCCTTCCCCTTCACGGACGTCGTGACCACGACGACCCACAAGTCCCTGAGGGGGCCACGGGGGGCCATCATCATGTGCAGGAAGGAGGACAGGCTCCACGACCTCTATCACCCCGACACGAAGAAGAACCTGCGGCGGCTCATCGACTCCGCCGTCTTCCCGGGCCTCCAGGGCGGTCCCCACGACCACATCACGGCTGCCAAGGCCGTCGCCTTCAGCGAGGCCATGAGGCCTGAGTTCAAAACGTACGCCAGCCAGATCGTCAAGAACGCGAAGGCGATGGCCGATGAGCTCATGGCTCAGGGCGTCAAGCTGGTCACAAACGGGACGGACAACCACCTGATGGTCATCGACATGAGGCCCAGCGGCCTCACCGCCAAAGGGACGCCGCTGCAGAGCGCCATGGACGAGGCCGGGATCACCCTGAACAAGAACTCCGTCCCCTTCGACGAGGCACGCCCCTTCAATCCCTCAGGATTGAGGCTGGGGACGCCCGCTGTGACGACCAGGGGCATGGGGGAAGATGAGATGAGGGTCATCTCCCGCTGCATAGCCCGGGTGCTTGGCGACTATAAGGACAAGTCTGTTCTGGAGAAGACTCGGCAGGAGATTCTCGAGCTCGTGAGCGTCTTCCCGCTGTACCCTGATTTCGACGTCCTGGAGTAGGAGAGTCGATCTCCTCTCTTTCCTAGCTGGGCTCGTAGGGTATGTCCCAGTACTTCCTCGGGTCTGACATCTTCCCGAATCCGAAGAGGTCGTCCGTGTAAGCCCAGAACCTGTTGAGCTGGGGGACGTTCCTGATGAACCACTTGATCATGTCGTGGCCCAGCCCCTTCTTCTTGGTGAAGCTGCAGCACCTGAAGCAGATGGAGCATCCCGTGCCCACCTTGTGCCAGTAGTCGAGGCAGGCGTCCTCGTCGCAGTACCACTTCAAGACCCCGTTCGCGCTTGACTCGTTCGGCCCCTCAAATGTCCGGGGGCCCTCTGGTATGGACCCGCTGGGGCAGTTGTGGGCGCACTTTTTGCAGACCTCGCAGTACTCGATGATGCCCCCCGGCGCCTGGGGGCTCAGTGCAAGAGGCAGGTCGGTGAAGACCTTACAGATCCGCACCAGTGGCCCCCTCTCCCAGGTTATCAGACGCCCCATCCTGCCTACGTGGCCGAGGCCCGCCTGGATGGCGATGGGGACGCTGAGGGCGGTGTCGTTCCCGCAGGGGATGGCGTGCCAGCCGAGGCCCCTGATGAACTCCGCCAGGGAGCCGGCGGTGACGTGCATGCGGCTGTAGCCGACGTTGCTGGTGACCTCGAGGGGGGTTGGGGCGTAGCTGTTCTCGATGAACTCCATGGGGACGGCGATGGCGACTACCCACTTGTGGCTGTTGGGTATCACCGCCTTCTCGTCGTCCATGTAGCCCTCCTCGACGTCCTCGAAGACGATGGGCCTCCCGTCACCCAGGTTGCTGTAGAACCACCGCTTGTCGGTCTCGGTGAACCCGACGCTGGTCGCCCCGTAGAACCTGGCTGCCTTCTTGACGACCTTCGCCGCCTCCTCCGGGGAGACCTCCCACCTGGGGATGCCCTCGGGCTTCGTTGCGACGCCCAGTGAGGTCCAGGAGTAGTATCCTGTGTTCATTCCGCGTCCCGTGTATGTCTCGGCGGCGTCCTTGAACGCGTAGTCGACGATGGAGAAGCCAGGTATCCCCTTGTTCATCCTCTCCACCTTCCCGGCGTCGTCGGCGTATCCGAGGCCCTCGGACTGTCTCCTCCGCCTGCTCTGGGCGAAGGATGTGTTCCTTGAGTCGAACCTCTTGTAAGTGTCCTTGACTGGGTAGACTTCCTCGAAGGGCTTCCTCTTGGTCATGGCGTCACCGGTCTCTCAAAGGCTATGCGAGGCCGTATAAATGTCTAATGTCTGAACATGGCGGAGAGCATATCTGTTATGTGTGAGCTACCCTGTAGCCTTCTGCGCATTCCAGTACCCCTTCTCCCAGGTCTCAATGTCCCCCTCCACGACCTTGAAAAGCGGATGGGGACGAGGAGGGTCATCTCTGTGCTTTTCCTGTATTACTTTGAGCCATTCTGGGTCCCTGCGCTCCAATCGCTCAGATAGTAACGCGAGCTCGTACCTCAGCTGGCCATCCGTCAGCTCAATGGGCTCTATCTCCTCCACGGGGTTCACGATCTTCGAGAAGTAATAGTTGTACCCCCTCCTCGAGGCCTCCTCGTGGTTCTTGAGCAGGAAGA
>JAUVYU010000126.1 GCA_030602935.1 Candidatus Bathyarchaeota archaeon
GTAGTAGAGGCTCTCACCGTCCTTGAACGGGGGGAACTGGCGCGAGTCGTCCCCCCTCTCCGGTATCTCCAGCTTGATGACCTCCGCCCCCATATCAGCAAGAAGCATCGTGCAGAAAGGCCCAGCGAGGACTCGGGTGAGGTCGAGGACCCTCAAGCCAAGAAGAGCATCCAGATTGGACTCCATGACATCCTATCGACGGCTAACTCCTAAAAAGGAATTGGGCAGAACTTCAATGGAGAGACCTGTGACCCCCCAAGGGAATATAATCATCCAGTATCCAGGGGAAGATCAACTCTCTTGACCTGCTTGGGCTCCTTGACCCAGATCCAGAAGACTATCACGCCCACTAGCCCGGTGATCGATGCCGCGTAGAATGGGAACTGGGGCCCCAGGTTCGTCCAGAGATAGCTACCAAGTATCGACGCTGGGGCCGAGACGATGCCCGTGACTGTCCCTATAGCCCCTTGGACTGTCCCACGTTTCTCCCGCGGGACGATATCGGCGACCAATGCGTTCCAGGCTGGTCCTCCGGCTCTCCCCCTTCCTCCGCCGCCGCCCAAGGCCGCTGCCAGGCTGTTGAGCCCCTGAACAGTGTAGTACTGGGAGAAGTTACCGCAGAGCGTGGTGAAGAACAGTGAGACGGGCGTCGCGACCCTCGAGAACAATATCATGGGCTTCCGCCCGAATCTGTCGGCCAGCATCCCCCCAGGGAGTGCGAGGGCCGCGGTTATCAGGCCCGCGGTCGTGCTCACGAGGCCCAGCTGCGTGTTGGTGAGCCCTATGACCTCCACGGCGTAGATGGAGGTGAAGCTCATAACCATCCTAGTGCCGAAGCTGCTGAGGACGGCCACAGCGATCATCACCCATATGGTGCGGGGGAGGTCGAAGGTCTCCCTGACGTTCTCCTTGAGCGTCTTCTTCTCCCGGACCTTCGGCCTCCTCTTGGCGTCGCTCTCATCGACCAGAGTCTCGGTTATCACCCTGTACCTGACATAGGTCACTAGGATATTCACACCCAGGGACACGTAGAGGAAGAGCCTCACCCCCTCAAGGTATCCGAAGGAGTCCATTACCACGCCGCCGATGATGGGTGAGAATATCCGGGGTATGGAGGTGATCATGCGATACGCCCCGTACCCTGCGCCCCTCTCGGTCTCGGGGGGGCTGTCGGCGATGATCGCGTTGAAGGCGGGCATGTAGATGCTTGTTGCGCCACTGATGATGAGCGCCCAGAATACTTGAGTCCAATGGGTAGCCCAGAGATACAGAATAGGCGTGAGTATCCTGAGGGCGGTCCCGTAGACGATGATCTTCCTCCTGCCCCACCTGTCCGCGAGGATGCCCCCCGGCAGCTGGAACAGGAGCCTCTCCGAGGACTGTACCAGGGCCAGCAACCCTACAGCCGCGATCGAGGCCCCGAGTTCGTTGGTCAGGTACAGTGACCAGAAGGGGCGCCACGCCATTTCGGAGAGGGTGATCATTGACGTCGTGATGGCGATGCCCAGGATGTTCCTGTTGGAGAAGACCTCCTTGATGGTCCTGAAATAGGAACTAGACAGGGCCGTACTCTCCAGTGGTCATCCCGTGGGGGCGTGTGCACCTCGTGTCGAGGTTTTTACCCCACTCGAAATGTTTATAATGATGCATAGCGCTACAAAGTCTTGTAGCGTAATATAAATTTATCCCATAGTAGATTTAGTTAATACTTGGTGTTTATCGGGATCTACAATACATTTATATAGAACGTTACAGAGCAGTGTAGCGATTAACTTGCGTAAAGGAGTCATGATAATCAAGGATCCAGAAGTCGCCAAACTCTTCGCAGACGACACCAGGCGACGCATCCTCCACATGCTGAGGCACCAGGAGCAGTCGACAACCGACCTCGCTAAGGCCCTCGAGAAGACACACTCCAGCATCATCCATCACCTCAAACTACTCAAGGAGGCCGGTCTCGTCGAGGAGACCCGCACCGAAAAGGTGAGGAACCTCGTCCAGACCTTCTACAGGAGCACCTATAGGCGGTTCCTCATCTCCTACTCCCTGGGGGAGACCCTCGATCAGGAGGGGGAGGAGATCCCTTGGCAGGAGAACACCGTCCAATATATTATGGACGGCCTCGAAGCGTTCGGCATCTCAATGCCCGACGAGAACAGGGAGAGGGTGCGCAGGCTTCTGAACACGTACTTCCTGAGGGACCAGAAAGCCTACGAGGAGGCCCTGGAGCAGAAGGACGAGGACATCAAGCTGCGGAGGTTCCATGGCTTCAGGATCATCGGCCTCCTCAAGCACCTCAAGCTCTCCGAGGACCCCGAGTTTAACAGGGTCATCGGTGAACTTAGGGAACTCCTGAAACCTGACGCAAGCGATGGGAGCGAATAAAAGAATTGACGAATAGACCGGAAAATAAAGGACGTAAGGTAAGCACAAAGAACTTCTTGAGATCCCTCAAGTACGTTACCCAGTACTGGCAGCTCAAGGTAGTGGTGACCCTCGTCGTCTTCAACACGATACTCGCCATGTTCTCGCCATCCATAATAGGCAGCATCATAGACGTCGTGAAGTCCGTCGCCACGGAGACCGAGTTCGTACCTACAAAAGGAATGGGGGTGATACTCTACGGGATACTGGCACCCCTAGCCAACTGGATCTCAGGGACGCTTGGCTGGCAGATCGACACCGCAACCCTAGGCGTCTTCGCCTTCGCCCTCATCTTCGTAGCGGCTATTACGAGCCTGTTCTCGTATATCCAGAGGTACCTATCAGCGTTCGTATACCAGGGAGCAGAATACAGTATACGTAACGACCTGTACAACTCCCTCCTTGAGCAGTCCTTCAGCTTTTACGACCAGCAGAGGACGGGGCAGCTCATGTCCAGGGCGACGACTGACATCGGACAGCTAAGCAGATTCTACAGGATGAGCTTCAGCATGATCATCTCTACGCTCCTCACGGCGGTCCTGGTGCTCTACAACGTCTTCTCAATAAGCACCCCCCTGACAGCCCTGTACCTGGTCCTCGTACCCCTCACCATGGTCTCGGCCTACATATACTCCAAGAAGATCAGGCCCCTCTGGGCCAAGACAAGGCAGCAGTTCGGGGACATCACTTCCGTGCTCCAGGAAAACCTGATGGGGCTCAGAGTCGTGAGAGGATTCGCCATGGAGTCATACGAGGAGCAAAAGCTCTCCGATGTCTGCGAGACCTACTTCGACACGAAGATCACGATGGGCAGGATCAGGGGGTTCTACGGGCCCATGGGCACGTTTTTTACATCCTTAGGGACGGTGCTCATCATCTATTACGGCGGAATCCAGATCATCAACAACGCCATGACGGTAGGGAGCCTCGTGGCCTTCTACTTCTACGTCCAGAGGCTGAGGAGGCCCATCAGGATGATCAGCATGATGACCTCAAGCATCCAGCAGGCCGCTGCTGCGGCGGACCGTATCTTCGAGATCATCGACGCAGAGGTGGACGTCTCCGACAAGGAGGACGCCATAAAGCTCAAGGAGATCGAGGGCAGGCTGGTGTTCGAGAACGTCGGATTCAGCTATGACGGGGAGAACCTGGTGCTCAAGGACATCGACCTCGTCGCGGAGCCGGGGAAGACCATCGCGATCCTCGGCGCGACCGGATCCGGGAAGAGCACCATCATCAACCTCATCCCCAGGTTCTACGACGTCACCCAGGGGAGGATCACCATCGACGGAATTGACCTAAGGGACGTAGCGATAAAGTCCCTGAGGAGCCACATCGGTATAGTACGCCAGGACCCCTTCATCTTCTCGACGACCCTGCGGGAGAACATCGCCTTCGGGATGGAGAACGCCAAGCTCGAGGACATCAAGGCTGCGGCGGCGAGGGCGAACATAGCCGACTTTATCGAATCGCTCCCCGATGGGTACGACACGACAGTGGGTGAGAGGGGCGTCACCGTCTCCGGTGGGCAGAAGCAGAGACTGGTCATTGCACGGGCATTGCTGAAGAACCCCAAGATCCTCATCCTAGATGACTCGACCTCCAGCGTCGACACCGAGACGGAGTTTGAG
>JAUVYU010000027.1 GCA_030602935.1 Candidatus Bathyarchaeota archaeon
GAGTAACGCTGTCAAGGCTGAGCTGATCGGCAAGGTCCCCGCGGGCTCCCTTGAGGCCTACGATGAGTTCTGGGCCTGCGATTCGTGTGGGAAGGTCTTCTGGAGGGGAAGCCACTGGAAGAACATACAGGCGACCATCGAAAAAGCCCGTGAGCTAGCCGCACTCACACCTCGGGAACCCGAACAGGATTTATAGGTTCCAGGATGTACGTGGGTTTGAGGGGCGGTCTCAGTGGTGTTCGAGCTTTCAGATGAGGAGGGAGAGTACCTCGTCGGGCTGGCGAGGAGGGCAATCGAGTCCCAGCTCAGGTCGGACAGGGCAGTTGTGCCAGGCGATGCCTCGGAGCACCTGAAGACGGAGTGCGGGGTCTTCGTGACGTTGAACGTGGTCGAGGGCGACTCCCACAGGCTCAGGGGCTGCATAGGTCTACCCTATCCGACGAAGCCCCTCGTGGATGCCGTGGTGGACTCCGCCGTAAGTGCCGCCCTGAAGGACCCTAGGTTTCCAGTTGTGACCTATGACGAGATGGGGTCGATTGCGGTTGAGGTGAGCGTCCTGACGCCCCCCGAGGTGGTCTCCGTGGAGAAGCCCGAGGAGTATCCGGGGGAGATCGATGTCGGGAGGGACGGCCTGATAATCTCCCGGGGTGGGAACAGGGGGCTCCTTCTCCCTCAGGTGCCCGTGGAGTGGGATTGGGACGCCGTGGAGTTCCTGAGCCAGTGCTGCATGAAGGCGTGGCTCCCCGCGGACGCCTGGCTGCTTCAGGGAACCGAGGTGTCCAAGTTCCAGGCGCTCATCTTCTCTGAGGAGGGGCCGAGGGGAGAGGTCAAGAGGGTGGAGCTCTGAGTACGGGGAGTTAGGTTTGGGCGACTTCGACGGCGCTAGGGTCTTCTTCAGCCCCTGCGGTATGGGGTTGGGTCACGTAGGGAGGGCCCTCCCCATCGCCGATGAGCTTAGGGGCCGTGGCGCTGAGGTGATGTTCTCCACGTATCTTGAGGGCGTGGACTACGTCAGGAGGCGGGGGTTCAAGGTGGTCTCGAGCCCTCCCCTGAGCCTGGCGTCCGACTCCACGGGGCGTTTGGATATGCGGGCGTCGGCTATTTCCCAGGGCGTCTCCGCTGTGCCCCGTTTCATGCGGCAGGTCGCCGCCGAGATAGAGTACATGAAGGCTTTCAAGCCTGACGTCGTGCTCTCCGACACCCGGTTATCGTCGGTCATCGCCGGGAAGCTCCTGGGGCTGCCGGTGGCCCTAATGCTCAACCAGTTCATGCCCATCATCCCCCGCAGCAGCTTCAGCGGCTCGCTCCTCAAGCTGGTCGACGGGAGCGTCCTCACCCTGCTCGGGAGGGGCTGGGCGGCGAGCGATGTGATATTGATACCTGACTTTCCGGAGCCCTACACGATCAGCCTCGGCTCCCTCCGGATACCCAAGCCTTACAAGCGTCTGGTCAGGATGGTGGGCTTCATCCTTCCTAGGAGGCCTGAGGATGTCGAGGACACCGGGAGGGTGAGGGAGGAGGCCGGAGCCTCTGGGGGGCAGCGCCTGATCTATGCTGCGATAAGCGGGCCCACCCAGGAGAGGGAGCCCCTTGTGAGGCTGCTGAGGCCTATGTTCGAGGGTTTATCGGATGACTACCGGGTGGTCATGTCCCTTGGGAGGCCAGATGGCGGCTCGACGCCGTCCCGCTCGGGGGCCTTGACGACGATCCCGTGGGTGGTTGACCGTTTCGAGTACTTGAAGGCCTGCGATCTCGTTGTCTGCAGGGGCGGGCATAACACCATCATGCAGAGCATCTGCTACGGTAAGCCCGCCATGATTGTGCCCACGCCCAGCCACACGGAGCAGTACGTCAACGCCAACAGGGCCAAGGAGCTGGGCTTTGCGGAGTTGGTCCATCAGAGAGATCTGAGCAGGGAGGCGATCCTTAGGGTGGCTGACGAGTTTCTCTCAGATCCAACATATGCCGATAATCTCGCCGAGGTCAATTCTAAGAGCTTCTCTAATGGGTTAGAGAACACTGTGTTTGCGCTCTCCGAGTTGTTGGGTTGACCTCGGACAGATGGCAAATTTTATAGGCGTCCGGAAATGAGTGCTGTGCCATGGATTACTACTATCCTAAGGAGAGGGACTCAAGCGTCAACGAGCACTTCGACCCCGAGGTCATGAAGGCATTCGGCGACTGGAACCGGAAGGTCTTCGCCGAGGGCAAGCTGGACAAGAAGACCAAGGAGCTGGTCGCCGTGGCCTGCACCTATCTCACGCGCTGCCCCTACTGCATCGTCGGCCACACCAAGGCCGCACTGAAGGCGGGGGCGACTAAGGAGGAGGTCGCTGAGGTCATCCAGATAGCTGCCGCACTCAACGCGGGCGCAGCCATAGCCCACAGGAACTTCGCCCTCGACGTCGAGGGGTAACCTACTCCCCTATTTATTGTCCCAGTACTGGCGGGTCTTCATGTACTGTATCTTAGCCTTGAGCAGGTCTGAGTAGAGTTCCTTCTCGTCTCTGTGCATCCTCGAGAGCACCTGGTAGGAGGTGACCGGGCCGACTCCTCGGACCATGAGGGCTTCGACGGCCTTCCTGCCGTATGAGAGGACCATGTCAGCGGTCTTCCTGCTCTTCGTCAGGAGGTCCCTTTCCTCCTCGGAGATGGATCCGTCGTTCTTCCATCGGTTGAATGTCTCCAGGAACGCTTCTGAATCCTGATATCTGCGCAGGACGGCGAGGAGCCCGGAGCCGCAGTTCCCGCAGGTGGGGCGCTCCTCGAACTCTCGGACCCTTCTCCTTGAGCTCCACTCCCCGCAGTTCATGCAGGCGAGGTCCACCAGCCTAGAGTGGATGCTGTTCCTCATGTACTCGATCTGGTCGCCCCCGGAGATCTCGGCCTCCATGAGCTCGGCGACGTCGGCGTACTCCATGAGGATGTGCTTGGCGAGGGGGCTCGGGGCCTCCGCCATGACGCTCACTACCTCGATCTCCCCGGAGGCTGCTTTGGTCATGATCTCCTTCAGGGTGTTTAGGTCCAGCTTCTCCTGGTGGGCCTCCCGGAGGGTCTCCCTGTAGATGGGTGTGTCCTTGAACCTGAGGTAGAGGTTCTCCATGGTCCGGGCGTTCAGGGTCTTCCCCCGGGGGATGACGCCGAACCTCTCGGCGATGAACTTCATTTTGTATCCGAAGGGGAACCGGGCCTCCATGAACTCGTTGAGCCGGCTGTCCAGCTCCTCCTCGGAGAGGGGGAAGAGGAGCTCCTGGATCTTCCGTAGGTCGAACTTGTCGAGGCGCCTCGGGGCCTCAACGAGGATGCGGTAGGGGTCGTTCCACCAGATGTAGACTAGGTCGTGGTCGGAGAGGACGGCGTCGACGATGGCCCCCAGGGTCTTGTTCACCCTCTCCCCGTAGCTGCTGTGGATTATGAGGTACTTGCCGTAGGCCTCCAGGAGGATGCGGTTCCTCGTGGGGATGGCGAATCCCGCCTTCATTTGGGCCTCCACCTCTTCCACCGCTGACTTCAGGGCTGCCTCGTCGGCCTTCAGCTCCTTGGTGAGGGCCTCGATGGCCTCCTCCTTCGAGCCGAGGCTCTCGATCTCCTCCGCTATCCTCTGGCGGAGGTCTCCCACGTCCCCCGCGACCTCCTTGGGGACTGGGATGAGCTCCCCGTCCCATCCGGGGAGGGCTCTCAGGGGGTCCTGTGACGGGAGCACGTGGAGGACCTTCCTCTCCTCGTCGATCTGGAGTATCCTCCAGACGCGCCCCTTCAGGATGACGTTGAGCCCCAGCCTGGCGCGCAGGGTCCAGAACTCGTCCCCCACGGTTCCTATCATCCTGTCGGTGACGACGTCTATGAACGGGTAGCGCTTCTCGTCCGCTATCATTCCCAGGTTCTCGTAGTAGTACATCCTTCCCTTTCTCCTCCCTCTGATTTTCCCATCCCTCTTGGTGATGAGCGCGATGGCCGAGAGGAAGTCGGTGAACTCCCCGAACTCCTCCCTGCCGATCCCCCTGAACGGATATGCTCTGCAAACGAACTTGTAGGCCTCATCCTCCTCGATCTCACCCTCGTCCAGTACCAATCCCACCATCTGGTGGGCGAGGACGTCGAGGGCTCCGATATGCATCTCCGTGGGCTCCAGCTCCCCCCTCCTGGCCCTCTCGGCGATGACCATGGACTCCATGGCGTCCTCCCCGTATGCCGAGATAATCACCCCCTCGGAGAGCTCATTGATGGTGTGCCCCGCCCTCCCGACCCTCTGGATGAGGGTGGAGACCTGCCTGGGGCTCAGGTACTGGATGCAGAAGTCGACTTCCCCGATGTCGATGCCCAGCTGGAGGGTGGACGTGCAGACGATGCCCTTCAGGTCTCCCTCCTTGAAGCGGTCCTCTATTTCGTGGCGCTGCTCCCGTGAGAGGCTGCCGTGGTAGACCTCGACGTAGGGATACATCTTCCCCAGCTTGTGCCCGAGGCTCTCCGCTTGGCCCCTCCCCTGGACGAAGATGAGGGTCGACCTCTTCCCGCCCACGAGCTCCTTGATCCTCCTAAGCCTTGACGCCGCCTCAGGGGTCGTGGCGAGGTCGTCGGCCAGATCAAAGTCTTCCGCAGCGGGCTCGGGAAACTCGACGGCGTACCTGTAGTTCTTGTCCACCTCGACCACCAGAACCTCAACGGGGTTCACGCCTCCCAGGAAGCTGGCGACCTCCTCAGGATTCCCCACGGTGGCGGAGAGGCCGATCCTCTGCAGGGGGCCGGTGACGCATCGCTCCAGCCGTTCCAGTCCCAGGGTGAGTTGGGCGCCCCTCTTGGATGCTGCCAGGTCGTGTATCTCGTCGACGACCACCCACCTGACGCTCTTCAGGTGCTCCCTCATGTTCTTCGTGGGCAGGATGGCTTGGAGGGTCTCCGGCGTGGTGATGAGGAGCCTCGGCGGTTTGGTTATCTGCCTCCTCCTGTCCCTCTGGGAGGTGTCGCCGTGCCTGACCTGGACCGGTATCCCGAGGTGCTCCGACCAGAACATGAGGCGCCTGTGGATATCCCTGTTGAGGGCCCTGAGGGGCGTCACGTAGACCACCTCGATGCCCCCCGCCGGGTTGGGCGTCTTCAGCAGGGCGTCGAATATGGGCAGAAGGGCCGCCTCGGTCTTGCCGCTGGCCGTCGGGGCGACAAGGAGCACGCTCTTCCCCTGGGAGATGGGACCTATCGCCTTCTCCTGGGGCGGCGTGGGTTCGCTGATCCCCAGCTCTCTGAGGCCCGACTGTATCCTCGGGTGGAGGGCGTCGAAGACGGTGGCAGCCATTTCTCTTGACAGAATGAACTTGGGGCTTGATTAAAGCTTGTGACGAGAATCTAGCGTGAATTTATTATATATTCTGCATTCCCATAACTATTATATTGGCTCTGCAAAACGGTGTCTGTCATTCCTCGTTAAACACGCCGCTCTCTGCTTTCGGGTCTACTCTGGAGCCTCTAGGTTCTAAAAAAAGGTGAAGATGATTGGAGTCTGATGAAGTAAGGGTCGGCGTGTACATCTGTCACTGCGGGCTGAACATCGCGGGGGTTGTGGACTGCCCCGACGTGGCAGCGAGATCCGCGGATCTACCGGGGGTCGTGGTCTCCAAGGACTACAGGTACATGTGCTCCGACCCGGGCCAGGCGATGATCAGGAACGACATCGCGGAGCACGGCCTCAATCGCGTCGTCGTCGCAGCATGCAGCCCCAGGATGCACGAGCCCACGTTCCGCAAGTGCGTGGAGACGGGGGGCATCAACCCCTTCCTGTTCGAGATGGCCAACATCCGGGAGTTCGACAGCTGGTGCCACTCCGGGATGCCCGAGGAGGCCACGGAGAAGGCCAAGGACCTGGTGGCGATGGCGGTGGCCAAGGCCCGCTACCTGGCTCCCCTGGACCCCCTGAAGGTGCCTGTGACGCCAAGCTCCCTCGTGATCGGCGGAGGCGTGGCGGGGATCCACACAGCACT
This sequence comes from Candidatus Bathyarchaeota archaeon, assembly GCA_030602935.1. GTDB lineage: Archaea > Thermoproteota > Bathyarchaeia > TCS64 > TCS64 > BS750m-G28. The sequence goes on from JAUVYU010000027.1 coordinate 5,973, forward strand.
CGACCTGGCGGATATGGGGCACCAGGTGTACCTGGTGGAGCGCTCGTCCACCATCGGTGGGAAGATGGCCCAGCTGGACAAGACCTTCCCCACGCTGGACTGCAGCATCTGCATCCTCGGCCCCAAGATGGTGGAGGTGGACCAGCACCCGAACATTGAGCTCCTCACCTACTCGGAGGTGAAGAAGGTGGAGGGCTACATAGGCAACTTCCATGTCACTGTCCACAGGAAGCCGAAGTACGTCGACACGGAGGCATGTAACGGCTGCGGCGAGTGCGCCATCGCCTGCCCCATCGAGGTCCCCAGCCTCTACGAGGAGGGGCTGGGCCCCAGGAAGGCCATCCACGTCGAGTTCCCCCAGGCCATCCCCATGCGCTACACCATCGACATGGACGCCTGCATCGAGTGCTACAAGTGCGTCGAAGCCTGCAAGGAGCAGGGGAGGTACGCCATCGACTTCAGCCAGGAGCCCGAGGACGTCGAGATTGACGTTGGCACCATCACCGTGGCGACCGGCTTCGACATGTACGACCCCCGCGAGATAAAGGAGTACGGCTACGGTGTCTACGACAACGTCGTCACCGCCATGGGCATCGAGAGGATGGTGAACGCCGCCGGACCGACATTCGGCCACGTCGTGAGACCCTCGGACAGGAAGGAGCCCGAGACCATCGCCTTCATCACCTGCGTCGGCTCCAGGGACGAGAGGGCCCAGATCTACTGCAGCGGCTTCTGCTGCATGTACACGCTGAAGAACGCGATTCTCCTGAAGGACCACTTCCCTGGGATGGACATCTACGTCATCTTCATGGACATGCGCACCAACTTCAAGGGGTACGAGGAGTTCTACCGCCGGGCTAGGGAGATGGGCATCAAGTTCATCAGGGGCCACCCAGACGAGATCTTCGAGGACCCGGAGACAAAGAACCTCATAATCTCATTGGAGGACCTCTCCACGGGGCGGCCCCTCGACCTGGAGGTCCAGATGGCGGTGCTCTCCCAGGCAGCCGTGCCCAGCGTGGGGACCAAGGAGCTCTCCCAGATCCTCACCGTCTCCACCGACGGCAGCGGCTTCTTCCTCGAGTCGCACCCCAAGCTGAAGCCCGTGGACGCCGCCACCGACGGCATCTTCTTCGCGGGAGCAGCCCAGGGGCCAAAGGACATACCTTACAGCGTAGCCCAGGGGAGCGCCGCGGCCTCCAGGTCGGCCCGGGTCCTGTCGCAGGATGAGTGGGAGATCGAGCCCATTGTTGCGTACGTCGATCCCGAGAGGTGCACGAGCTGCGGGGTCTGCGTCACTAAGTGCCCCTACGGGGCGATAACCATCGAGGAGGGGCAGCCCGCCGTGGTCACTCCTGCCAAGTGCCATGGATGCGGTACGTGCGTCGCAGACTGCCCGCAGAACGCCCTCACCCAGCAGCACTTCACCGACGCCCAGGTCATCGCCCAGATCCACGCCGGCCTCGAGGAGAACCCCGAGGGTAAGATCCTGGGCTTCCTCTGCAACTGGTGCAGCTATGCTGGGGCCGACCTCGCGGGGATCAGCCGCCACCAGTTCCCCACGAACCTCCGCCCCATCCGGGTGATGTGCAGCGGCCGGGTGAAGAGAGAGTGGGTCTACGAGGCGTTCCTGAAGGGCGCCGG
>JAUVYU010000038.1 GCA_030602935.1 Candidatus Bathyarchaeota archaeon
CCCAATAGTTCTAGTCGCGCCCACCCTCTTACCAAAAGCAGAGGCCCATCCCCCGAAAAAAGTATTAAAAGAATTTTTTAAAAAAGAGAGGACGGTCACAGACCCGCCTTCTCGAGGAGGACCTCCCACCGGTGGTCGACCCCATCCTGGATACTCTTCAGCAGGTCGTCCCGCCTCTCAGGCCTGAACAGGTGGCGGAAACGCCCCTGCCCACTCAGATACTCCTCCACGGGCTTCTTAGTCTCAGGCCTCCTGGCGATCCCAAGGCTCGGAGGCGAGAACTCGTAGACAGGCCTCCCTCCCTCGAGCCTGCACTCATACAGTGGGAACACGCAGGTCTGGACTGCCAACCTCGATATCTCTATGGTCTTCTCCGTCGGGTAACGCCAACCCCGAGTGCAAGGGACGATGGCGTGAAGGAACGCCGGACCCTCGGCCTCTATGGCCCTACGGGCTTTCTGCATCACATCCATGGGCCAGGCCGTGCTCAAAGTGGCCACATAAGGGATACCGTGGGCGATGACTATCTCGTCGATGGGCTTCTTCCACTCCAGCTTCCCGGGTATCACCTTCCCCGCCGGACTAGTGGTCGTCGAGGCGGCGAAAGGCGTCCCACCGCTCCTCTGTATGCCCGTGTTCATGTAGGCCTCATTATCCAAGAGCACGTAGGTGAAGTCATGACCCCGCTCAAGGGCCCCGGAGAGCGCCTGGAGGCCGATGTCGTATGTCCCCCCGTCCCCAGCGAAGGCGATAACATCCAGCGTCTCATACTTGGCCAGAGGCCCCTTCCCCTTACGCCTCATCGCCCTATAGGCGGCCTCGATGCCGCTGGCGTTCGCGGCAACGTTCTCAAAGGCCGTGTGAATCCAGGGCAGGTTCCACGAGGTGTACGGGAAGATCGAGGTCGCGACCTCAAGGCAACCCGTGGCGTTAGTAACTATCGTCGGCCCCCTGGTCGCCTTAAGAACCATCCTGACGATGACGGACTCTCCGCAGCCCGCGCAGAGCCTGTGACCCGGCGCGAGGCCATCTGGTTTCTTCGCTGCTTCCCTGAGCGTCATTCTTGACATCATCGCACCTCCTACGTCCTGACCCCCACATAACTCACCTTACGGGAGACGCTTCCCTTCTCCTTTATCTCCAAAAGCCTCTCGAATATACCACGTAAGAGCTTGGGACTCGCATCTCGTCCACCCAGGCCGTAGACGTAATCAGCTATCAGGGGCTTCTCAGCCTCATCGAAAAACGTCGTCACGACATCTTCGAACAGGGGCCCACCAGGTGAGCCGAAGCTGATGGCCTTATCCAGAACCCCAAGGACAGGCGTCTCTCCCAGAGCCTCGACGAGAGCCTCCGAGGGGAAAGGCCGGTACACCCTCATCCTGATCAGACCCGCTTTCACGCCCTCCTTCCTGAGCTCATCGACCACGATTCGGATAGTTCCCATCGTAGCCCCAAGACCCAGAAGAGCTACCTCTGCGTCCTCCATCATGTAAGAATGCAGGAGATCATAAGAACGCCCGGATATCTTTTCGTATGCTGCATCAACCTCAGGGATTACTTTTATAGCGTGGTTCATGGCTTCGACCTGCTGAAGCTTGTGCTCGAAGTAGTAGTCCTGGAGGTCGACGGGCCCCATGGTGAGAGGTACCTCTGGGTTGAGCCTGAACTCGGTCTTGCCAGCGTGGCCCTCTACCTCGATGAACTCTCGCTCACCGACGAAGGCCTTCACGACCTCGTCTGGGAGGGTGAGGACATTCTCCATCGTATGGCTGAGCGTGAAGCCATCCAGACAGACCATGACAGGGAGCTGGACGTCCGGGTGCTCCCCTATCCTCCAAGCCTCCAAGCAGGCGTCATAGACCTCTTGACCGTTCTCACAGTAGATCTGGATCCAGCCGCTATCCCGGGCCCCCATGGAGTCACCATGATCGCTATGGATGTTGAGGGGCCCACTGAGAGCCCTGTTGGCCACAGCCATTACTATCGGCAACCTCAGACCCGAGGCTACATACAGGATCTCCCACATCAGAGCTAGGCCGGCGGACGCCGTAGCTGTGAAAGCCCTCGCCCCAGCAGCGGCGGCTCCCACACAGCTGCTCAGCGCGCTGTGTTCCGACTCAACCGCCACGAACTCGGTGTCGACCTCTCCATCCGCTACGTACTCGCTGTATCTTTCGACAATGATGGTCTGAGGCGTGATAGGGTAAGCCGCCACAACGTCCGGGTTCACCTGCTTCGTGGCATAGGCCACGGACTCATCCCCGTTTATACCCATAAGAATCTGTTTCTTCATTTCGTAATCACCATCGTAATACAACTGACAGGACACTCCTCCGCGCAGATCCCACAACCCTTGCAGTGATCTACATCAACACTAGGATGACCGTCCTCCCCGATACTGATAGCCCCCTCAGGACAGTAGAAGTGGCAGAGCGTACACTTAGAACATTTATCCCTGTCGAATTCAGGCTTAGTAATTCCCCAGTCGCCTGTCTTATAATCAATTGACGACTTCGTTGAGACTGCTCCCCTGGGTAGCTCCCTCCATCCCGGTTTACTCTCGCTCATCACTTCACGACCTCCTCATAGGCCTTCTGCAGAACCTCAATGTTAGGGCCCTGGATGCTCCCAGTGAATCTACTCTTGGTAACTTGAATCAAAGATTCAAGATTCACAAGGCCAGTGGTCTTAACAGTGGCGCCAAGCATAGCCGTATTCGTTATCGGTCGACCAATGATATCCAGCGCTAACGCCGTGGCGTCTATGACCCAGATCTCGACATCTTTCAGTCCAAGTCTCGTTCCCAGATCCTTGGAAGAAAGATCCGTGTTTACGACAAGTATGGTTTCCGATTTCATGCCCTCAGTAACAGCTGGCCCAAGTAGCGTAGGGTCAAGGACCACGACTACGTCCGGTTCGTAAATACTGGAATGTATATGAATGGGATAATCGCTTATGCGTGTGAACGCCGTTATCGGGGCGCCAGCTCTCTCAGGGCCGAAGGCTGGGAAGCTCTGAATGTACTTATTCTCCTTCAGGGCGGCCTGAGCGAGGAGGAGGGAGGCTGTCCAGGCTCCTTGGCCGCCTCGACCGTGGAACCGGACCTCTTTGAGTTCTAATGCCAATTTGTAAACTCCTGCAACTAGGAAGATTTGAATTCAGGATATTAAAGGATAACCTATACAAAGTTTGTTAGGTATATACTAGAATATAGATCTCTTGAGCTCGTTGAGCTCGTCTCGCTTTTTCTTGGCTATTTTCGCAGCTGCTTCGGCATACCGGTCACTGCTCCACTTCAAACCCTCGTACGCGAAGTCTATTGATCGAGAGGAGGAAACTAGGAGCCCTTCCCCCACGCTATTTGCACCTAGCTTCAAGGATTCCTTTGGGTCGCCCCCCTGGGGACCAAGCCCAGGCGAGAGAATCAAAGGGTCTTCACCAATAATGCCACGTATCTCCCCTAGCTCTGAGGGGGCGGTGCAACCGACGACGTAACCGTTGCTACCATGATTGTGGGCATCTGCAGCCAGCTTGAGATAGAGAGCCTCGCCGCCCATGTCCTCCGACTGGTAGTCATGCGCACCGGGGTTGGACATCCTGCAGAGGACGAATATACCCTTGTCCTTCTCCTTAGACCAACGATAGATGACATCACTGCCGTTCTCATAACCCTGGAAGGGACTAAACGTAACCCCATCGAAGCCGATCCGGTCGATCCAGTAGAGGGCAGCTTCGTTTGTTGAGCCTATATCAGAGAGCTTGGCGTCAAGTAGGGCTAGGCAGCCACCCTCATGAATCGTATCTACCATCTCCTTGAGGTCGTCAAATGAGAAGGGATAAACGAGGAACTGCGCGTTCGGCTTGATAATGGGCGTGTAAGGAGCGACAGCTTTGATTACGTCAAGGCTGAACTTCTTGATCCCCCCGACCTCCCCGTAACGACTCGTAAGGCTGGAAGGAATGACATACCTATCCCTCATGGCATCTGTGGCGGGGTCAAGACCCACACAGAGGAAGCTGTCTTTGTCGCGGCTGATCTCGTAATACCTGTTCACGAAGCCTCTCCCGAGCATACTGAACCACTTGACATACTCATGACATCTTAAGGTAAAAAAGCCTTAACACTAGAAGCACGTTTCTTACATCGGAAAGATACTAGAAATTTATGTGGAACATGGTGTCGTTAGGCTCGTTGTCTTTAAATTAGCTTAAGGAGAAAGATACTTGAGAACAGGACTGGAGGGAAGCTTTGAGCACAGAGGACGAGACAAAGAAGCTGCTCAAGATTCGAGAGGATCTAGTCAGCCGGATCGGGCGCCTTCAAGAGGAGACAGAGGACCTGAGAAGAGCCACCGCAGAGATAGACGGTCTTATCGTCAGACAAGGCTTCAGGCAGCCTGTCCCAACCCAGACGAAAAAAGTTACTGAAAGCGAGGATGACACATCAAGCGTTGAGGAGGACACCCACTCTGTGAAGTCGAAGAGCGGCATGACACTCGGCACACTCCAAGTCAATAACGAGGAGGTAGTCTTTGAACCGGTCTCAGGCCTCGTATTTAGCACATCTATCCCCCCCTTCCAGTCCTTTCTGGTGGAACGCGTCTTCGATAACATGAGGTCCACAGATGAAGAGCGTGCCACTCAGGGAGAGATCCCACCCGAAGAGGTCCTGTCCTACACTGTCGAGGCTGAACAGGGGAGGATCAAAAGAATTGTGGTCCGGAACTACGGCGGGGAGAGACGCCTACGCGAGATACAGAGCAGCCTCCGCTGGACGTTTGACAAGATGTATGACAAGCTTCGACAGGACTGATGTGAAGGAGGATGGCTCAGGAGCTTGAAAGGAATCCCCTATGGCTTATCCTCGTGGAGACAGCCCACGCCCTCCCTCTCTATAACTCACACAAGGTCTACGTGAGGAACACACTGCTGATCGAGGCGCCTAGTATGACCGCTGAGGAGATGTCCCAGCGTCTCGACATATCGCTGGGTGAGGCAATGGTAATCTTCCATGAGTTGAAAAATGAAGAAGGGCCCCCCTCAGGAAGTTCAGATGAAGGTCACTGAAAGTTTTACACGACGTATTTGAATGAATCCGCGGTGCCTGCAGTCTCGCTCTTGGTCTTAATACTTATCATGTCCCCGGGCTCAGCCCCCAAGATTATCGAGACTGGGTCTGACGCCTTGACCCAGGGGAACTGATATGGCTGGGCATGGAATTTCTCCACGAGCTTTTGTTTCTTCTCATCGCTCACTATCTCGGCCTTGGAGACCATCTCGTGATCGAAGATGTCGAAGACGGGTAGCGTCGAAGGAATAAGTTCAACCTTCACCTTCGGGGCGGAGCTTTTCGCGGAGTAGGTGTACTTCCCGCTCCCTACCATTATGCCTTTATCGGCGCCTGTCTTTTCCACGAGGTCCCTAAGGTCCCGGACATAGGCGATACCTATGGTCTTCTGGTTGATTAGGCAGAGCATCACGAACGTTTGCTCGCCCCTGGAGAGGTAATATGTGATGTTATCTCCCTCCCTCTCCTCTTTATCGATCTTTAGGTTCCTGTACTTGAGGATGAGGGCGGCACGCTTCTCTTCAACGGTTTTCTCCTTGCTCATGTCGGCTCACAATGTTACCTAGCCTTTATCCTCTTGACGACGGGTGCTCTCACTTTTCGGAAGATGCGGTAGCCACAGAAGGGGCAGCGGAATGAGATGTAGCGTTCAAGCTCCCTGTATTCGACACGGCGCCCGCACTTCACACACTCGTAGACTGGGCCGCCTCTGGACTCCTGCCTCTCTGCTTTTTCCTGGTCCATTTCCTCCACCGGTGCACAATACAACTTTCAAGACTTACTTTAAAACATAGCGTCTACAAGACGACCCTTGACTATTCTGTCTGAGACAACTTCTTCCACAACAACCCGAAATACATCCCCAGCACGCCCTTCCACTCCCTCGACCAGTACAACCGGGCCATGGAGCATGGGATATGCAACGTGGAAACGTCTGTCTCGATCATAGGGCTCCGCTATAACAACGTCAATCTCAGTATCCAGCAAATCCTCTTTGAGTCTCCTGTTTGCCCTCCTCGCCGCATCCTGAACCCTCTTACTTTGTAGATCTCTGCTAGCCGGAGGAGCCCCAGGCTCGTTTTGGAATGCAGACATAGGCAGGGATTGGAATCGGTAGAGGATGATCCTTGAGGCACCGACTCCAACGCTGCTGTCGATGGTCTTCACCGTCTCACTTACAGTAGCTGATGTTTGACCAGGCAGACCGTGGATGAAGTATGCGTAGGGCTTCATCCCAGCGCGCCTCAGCCTTCGGATTGCAGTCAAGTTCTCCCTCGGCGTCGAAGAGCGCCCAAGACGTAAGCTGTGCTTGGCTGACCCCGTCTCGAAGCCTATATTAACGGGAGTGCCTCCCAGGTACCGTCCCAGGACCTTGGCAGCCCTCTCGGTGACTAGGCTTCCTTTAATGTTCTCGATCATAAGCGAAACTTTTCCCTGTGCAATAGCGCCCAGTTCATTAAGTCCTGAAAAAAGTGCCTCGATCACCTCATAATTCGGCTCGGGGTGTCTGGGGTTAGTTAGGGGTTGGGGCTCCACAAGGAGGTCCCTCCCGTAATCGAGGAATCCTGGTGCGCTCAGAACAAGCCTCCTCACGCCCTTGTCTATGAGATCCTGGATCTCGTTAACCACCCTGTTCACGGATCTACTTCTAGGAGGGCCGTAGAGACTCGGAACAGAGCAGTAACCACATCCCGGTGGTATTCCATCGGGGCAGTAGTAC
>JAUVYU010000203.1 GCA_030602935.1 Candidatus Bathyarchaeota archaeon
ACAAGACCAGATTTAAATCTTTCAGCCCCCCATCCCAGGGGCTTAACCAATAAATACATCCGACAAGATAGAAGGAGGAACGTGAATGGCTTTGAACGGAGCCCTTTCCGCATTATATTCCTTCTTCGTCACCAAGCTGCCCTACATAACCATCGCCGTATTCCTCCTCGGCGTCGCATACAGGCTCCAGAGGTGGCTCTCCGCCCCCAAAGGCCCAAAAGGCCCGCCCATCCACTGGCCCTCAGCACTAAAGTACGTCGTCCTCGACGTCGTCCTCTTCAGGAAGACCTACAAGACGGATAAGCTCATGTGGCTCGTCCTCATCCTCTTCCACATCGGGACCGGGGGCATCCTATTCGGCCACATGAGGGGGTTCCACCTCTGGTCAGTCTCAATGTTCGAGGTCCTCGGCCACGGCTTCGCAGAGTTCATGGTCGACACCCTCCCCGTCTACATGGGCTGGATGTTCCTGGCAACCCAGATCTACCTGCTCTACAGGAGGACCCGCCTCGAGGGGAAGCAGCTTCAGTCCCTGACAAACGACTACGGGGTCCTGATCATCCTGCTCATCACCAGCATCCTGGGACAGGGGATGCGGGTCTTCCCGCCCGAGGCGATCCCCACGGAGACCTACAGCGTCGTGTTCATCCCCAACCTCATCGTCCTCCACCTGGAGAAGGTGCCCAGCCACCACTGGTTCTTCTGGCACGTCCTCTTCACACAGCTCCTGGTGATGTACCTCCCCTGGAGCAAGCTTGTCCACGCCGTCAGCGGCGTGGTCACCTCGGCCCTCTACGGCTCAAGGAGGAGAGAGTATGACATCTAGGAACGCTAAGGGGGCCCTGGGCAAGTTCACCAGGCGCCAGCTCATGGAGCTAGACACATGCGCCCACTGCGCCCTCTGCACGGAGCACTGCCCCGTCTACACGGAGACCGAGAAGCCCGGCCACGCCCCGGGGGTGAGGTCCTCCATGGCTGTGAAGCTCTACGACAAGCAGCACGGGCTGAGGGCGCGCATCCTGGGCCCCAGACCCGTCACGGACGAGGAGGTCGAGGAGCTCTCGGACAGCGCGTTCAACTGCACCTTCTGCGGACGATGCATGGAGGTCTGCCCCTTCGGCATCCAGACCCACGAACTCTGGAGCAAAGTCAGGGAGATCATCCACGACCTCGAGGGGACTCCCCGCAACGTCGGGATGCTCGAGGAGATGCTAGACGAGAGCCAGAACCCCTACGGCCTCGACCCCGACTCACGCCTCGACTGGGCGGACTTTACCGACCTCGATGAGATACCCGAGAAGGACGAGGCCGAGGTAGCCTACTTCGTCGGGTGCACCACCGCCTTCAAGGGAGCCAACCACGAGGTGGCATTCGCCACGGCATCCATCCTCAACAAGCTCGGGGAGGACTGGACCCTCCTGGGTGAGGACGAGTGGTGCTGCGGAAGCCCACTGCTCCTCGCAGGGGACGAGCACAGCGCCAAGGAGTACGCCAGGCACAACGTCGAGGTCCTCGAGTCCAGGGGCGTCAAGAGGCTGATCACGGGCTGCTCAGGGTGCTACAGGGTCTTCAAGTGGGAGTACCCCAAGCTCCTCGGGGGCGACCTCAAGTTCGAGGTCCTCCACACCCTGGAGTACCTCCTGGAGAAACTGGAGTCCGGGGAGCTGAAGCCCGAGAAGACCGACGAGAGGGTCATCTACCACGACCCCTGCGAGCTCTCCCGCCTCGGCGGGCTCATAGAGGAGCCCAGGAAGGTCCTGGCCTACCTCACCAACGACTGGACAGAGTTCGACGAGCACGGCATCGACGTCAGGTGCTGCGGCGGAGGCGGGCTCCTCCAGGCCTCTAACAACGAGGCACGGCTGGCCATAGTCAAGAAGAGGCTGGAAGAGGCCAAGTCCCTGGGCGCCGAGGTGATCACCTCCGCCTGCCCTTCCTGCAAGCTAACCTTCGTGGACGGCGCAAGGGCGCACGAGGTGGACATCGAGGTCCTAGACCTCGTCGAGCTGGTGGCGAAGCAACTGGACATCCTATGAGTGTGTGATGATGGGAAGCGCGTATGACTACGGGGTCCTAGCGAAGCCGAAGGTTCTATTCGCGATGCTTCTCCTCTACGCCTCCTCCTACTTCGCATCGGTAGCATACTCAGGCTACGACTGGGGCGTGAACACCTTCCTGATGGGGCTGACGGCGGTGGCGATGGCCGTCAGCGGTGCAAACGCCCTCAACTGCTACCTCGACAGGGACATCGACGCCCTCATGACGAGGACCCTCGGGCGCCCCCTCATAACGGGGACCATCGGGCCCTCGGGGGCCCTGGCGTTCAGTGGTGCCCTGCTTGTGGCCTCGTCGCTGGTGGCCCTCTCACTCGGAACCGTGCCCTTCCTCCTCTTCCTGGAGGGGGCGGGGACATACCTCCTCCTGTACACGGTGCTGGTGAAGAGGAGGACGAGCCTCAACGTCCTCGCGACCGCCCCCAGCGTCGCAGCACCCGCCTGGTTCGGCTGGTATCTGGGAGGGGCTCAGCTCTACCCCATCGGGCTGCTGATGGGGGTCTTGGTGGCGATCTGGGGGCCCATCCACCTCTGGAGCTTAGCCTACGCCTACTCGAAGGACTACTCCAGGGCGGGGGTGCCCATGTTCCCCTCTGTGGTCTCCAACGAGAAAGCCGTGAGGGGCATCATCGCCGCCCTTGCCGTGCTGATCGCCTCCTCCTACACTCTGGTCCCGTGGACGAAGACCCTCTTCTACCCCCTCGTCGTCACACTCATCAACGCCCCCCTGGCGGTGGCGGGCTACAGGTTCTATAGATCGAAGACCAACAAGGCTGGATGGTGGATCTTCAAGCTCACCGCCCCCCAGATAGTCGTCGTCCTCCTCGCCTTCATGGCGGAGAGGCTGCTCTTCGCCTAGGCGTCAGGGTAATAATCTTTTATTCCCTCTGATACCTTGTAGATAACACTGGATGGATTGGCATGGTTAAAATCGAAGGAAGCGACTTCCCCGAGGACCTGTACTACCACAGG
>JAUVYU010000005.1 GCA_030602935.1 Candidatus Bathyarchaeota archaeon
CCTTCCCCTGCATCACGGGGCCGAGGGTCATCGGCGTCTTGGCCCATGAGGCCCTGGGCCACCTGGCTGAGGCGGACCTCACCATCAACAGCTCATTCAACGGGAAGCTGGGGGAGGTCGTCGCCTCCGAGGGGGTCAACATGATAGACGACGGCACAGATCCGGGCAACCTGGGCACCTCGCGCTACGACGACGAGGGGGTGCCCTCTAGCAAGGTCGAGATCATAAGGGACTCGGTGCTCACGGAGCTTCTCACCAACAGGGAGTACTCCGCCAAGTCGGACCTCAGGCTCACGGGGAACGCCAGGGCCGAGAGCTACCTTCACCCCCCCATCATCAGGATGAGGAACACCTACTTCGAGACCGGGGACCACAGCTTCGAGGAGCTCTTCGAGGGAATCGACTTCGGCTACTACCTCGCCGACTTCAGGGGCGGCCAGGCCCAGATGAACGCCAGCTTCCAGGTAGGGATCCAGGAGGCCTACGAGATCGTGGATGGGGAGATGGGGGGACCCGTGAGGGACCTCTCCATCTCAGGTATCGCCACGGACTCCCTGTTCAAGATCGAGGGCATCTCCAAGGAGGACTTCCCCTACGAGCTGGGGAGATGCGGGAAAGGCCAGGAGGCCTTCGTCGCCTCGGGCGGACCGGACATCCGGTTCGGCAAGGGCGGGATAATATTCGGAGGCCAGGGATAGGAGGTTGATGTGATGACAGACGAGAGAACCCTGCTGGAGCTCTGCAGGCACATAGTCGCCTCCGGTGAGAAGATGGGGGCCACAGCCGTCGAGGCGCAGGCGAGTTCGACCTCCGAGGTGGAGTCCAACATCGAGCTTTCTCAGATAAGCAGCGTCAACAGGAAGGACCTGGACGGGATCGCAGTCCGGGCCTTCGTGGGCCAGAGGATGGGCAGCGCATTCACCAACATCCCCACCAAGAGGGCTGTCGAGGACGCCCTCTCACTGGCCCTCAACGCAGCGAAGGCGTCGACCCCCGACGAGGACTGGACATCCCTCCCCAAGCCTGCAGAGTACCCAGTGATCAGAGGGCTCTGGCACGACTCCGTGGCTGACTGCGACTCAGCGAGGGTCGTGGAGTTCGCTGAGGAGTACATGTCAAGGGCGATCGAGGCGGAACCAGGCCTCATACCCGCCTACGGCGGCTCTGGCGCCGGTACCGAGCACTCAGCTTACGCCAACAGCAACGGGATCGAACACGCAGAGAGGGGCACCACTGCGTATGTGTACCTCGCAGCCATCGCTAAGATAGAGTCGGGGGTGACCCCTGCCATAGGGTCCTATGACATCAGGCGGGATCTGGAGTTCGACCTGGACTGGGTCGTCGAGGACATCGTCTCCATGATCAGGCTCTGCAAGAAGACGGCGAAGGGGGTGACCGGGAGCCACACAGTCATCTTCCACCCGGACGCATACCAGCAGATCCTGTACTTTACATTGATTCAGTCGATAAGGGGGGACAACGTCGCCAGGGGCAAGTCGATGATTGCAGACAAGATCGGTGAGACCATCGCCTCGGAGCTTCTGACGATCGTGGACGACGGGACCATCCCCGCGGGGGTGGCCACCTCCATGGCGGACGACGAGGGGGTGCCCCGGAGGAGGACGCCCATCATCGAGAAGGGGGTTCTCCGGTCCTTCATCTGGGACTCGTACTGGGCCAGCAAGATGGGTGTGGAGAGCACGGGGAACGCCAGCAGGAGCATGCGCCAGGGGCAGGTGGAGCTTTCTCCCTCAACCGTCGTCGTTGAGCCTGGGAAGCGTGATATCGATGACCTGGTCTCCGAGGTGAAGCACGGTTATCTGGTGCGGGACGTCCAGGGGGCCCACAGCTCCAACCCGGAGTCAGGGGACTTCAGCATCGTAGGGAACCCAGCCCTGCTCATCGAGGACGGTGAGATGAAGGGGGCCGTCCACGGCCTCATGGTCTCAGGGAACGTCTTCGACCTCCTGAAGCAGGTGGTGGACGTGGCCAAGACCCCGCTGGTGCTCCAGGGGCTGATCGGACCCGAGATCGTCTGCGAGGACGTGAAAGTCATCGCAAGGGAGTAAACTCCATTTACAGGGGCCTCCCACCCATCTATTTCTGCGGATTCAATATAACGGCGCAGCGGAGCGCCCACTAGGGTGAAGACTGGACGGGGAATGGCTGTGAGCACTCCTGGATCAGATCTCCGAGTGCAGCCCAGAGTTCAACGGTCTGGGCCTCTCCGTCTTCGTGGAGAGGGCCTCAAGCTGGTATAGGGACCTCTTGGTGCTCATACACGTCGGAGCCGTGAACGAGGGAAACTTCGACTGCATCACAGAGAAGGTCGGGGAGATGGGGCTCGTATGGGGGGTCGTGACCCGGGGTGAGGAGCAGTACCTCATGATCTGCCCTCCTGGGGAGCACCCCGCCCTCTCCCGGCCCGAACTCCACGCGTGGTACGGACAGAGGTAAACCATAAATCTAGAGTGGACAGATTGATCTCAGGTTTGTGAGATTATGGTATTAGCTGAAATCAAGGGAGTCCAGGCTGGACCGGGGGAGAAGGCCTTCGGCTTCCTGGAAGTCGGGACGACGTCCGTCAGTACCTACAGGATTCCAGTGGCTGTCCTCAACGGCGTGGAGTCGGGGAAGACCCTCGGCGTCATAGGGGGCACCCACGGTGTCGAGTTCGCCAGCATCGAGGCGGTGATCCGGGCCATCCAGGACCTTGACCCCATGGAGATGAAGGGCAGGCTCCTCGCCATACCGGTGCTCAACGGCCCTCAGTTCGAGCACAGATCTGCCTTCCTCAGCCCCTTCGACCAGTTGAACCAAAACCGGGTTTTCCCCGGTGATCCGGATGGAACTCTGAGCCACAGGGCTGCCTACGTGGTCTTCTCGGAGGTCGTTTCCCAGTGCGACGCCCTCATAGACTGCCACGGTGGGGATATCACCGAGGACATCGATGACATGGTTCTCGCGGGGAAGGGCGACGACGAGGAGGTCAACAAGATGGCGGTGGACATGGCTTCCTGCTTCGCGACGAAGTACATCACACTGTTCCCCGTGCAGGAGTCGGGGCTCTCCATGTCGGCGCAGAAGAGGTACGGCATCCCATGTGTCACCTCCGAGGCGGGGACCCCCCATAACGTCAGAGAGCGCCATGTCGAGTTCCACTATGAGGGCATCATGAACGTCCTGAAGTACTTCGGCATCATCGAGGGTGAGCCCGAGATGGTTGAGCCCGCTGTCGCCCCCAAACGCCACCGCTACAAGGCGGAGCGGGGGGGCATCTGGCACTCCTACGTCGAGCTGGGGCAGGAGGTCAAGGCTGGGGAGGAACTGGGGAACGTGACCGACCTGTTCGGGAACGAGCTGGAGGCGTTCACAGCCCCGGAGGACTCCACGGTAAGCTTCCTGAGGGTCTACTACTCGGTCAACTGCGGTGAGCCCCTGGTCGGCCTGGTCGTCTTAGGCTAGGACCTCTACCTTTTTTTAAACTAGCTTTTCGATTGTCTCCCTCAGCATCCTGGGAGTGGATGTAGGGGAGTAGCCCGTTAACCGCTTCACGTTCCTCGCGTCCTTGTAGACGAGGAGTGTCGGGACGCTCAACACGTTGTACTTTCTCCTCACGAGCTTCCACTTCCCGTCCACCTTGAACTTCCCGAAGGCGCATCGACCGGAGTACTCGTCGGCCAGCTGGTCGATGAGAGGTGCCATCGCCTTGCACGGCATACACGTGGTCCCCCAGAAGTCAATGACCGCCACAGGGTTCTCCCCCAGGAACTTGTCAAGCTTGTCCTCGTCCACATTTAAGGGCGATGCCATGTCCATGTATCTCGTTGATATAGAATTTGAAAATTTCCATCGTACGCGTAGGAGGAGGTCCTCTAATGAATGACAACATCGTAGACGAGCGGAGCAGCCTCCGGCCCTCGTTTCTACTCCCCAGCGACATGGAAAAAGCAAGACCCCGATGAGAGGGCTCTAAATCTAGGAGCCATCCGATGAGAGCTATCTTATACTTTTAGGACCCTATTTTCCCCAGGAGGATCGTTTCGTTATGGATCCATTGAAAGGAGACTCATTCATCATCGACTCAAAGATACTGGGCGAGGAACGGGAGATCTACGTCTACCTCCCCCCTGGGTACAAGGAGTCGGGGGAGATCTACCCCGTAATCTACCTGCTCGACGGCCACAGCCTTCACAACGTGGTGTCCAGCTTCGTGCAGCACTACTCGGGGAGGGACAGGATACCCCCCATGATAGTGGTGAGCATCGCGAGCACCGACAGGATGCGGGACTTCAACCCCACCGTGAGGGTTGGATGGCGGGGAGGAGAGCCCTCAGGGGGAGGCGCCGACAAGTTCCTCGCATTCCTCTCAGAGGAACTGTTCCCTGTGGTGGAGAAAAAATACCCGACGAGGGACTACAGGACCCTAATCGGCCACTCCCTGGGAGGACTATTCACCGTCCACGCCATGGTGGCCAAACCCGATCTCTTCAGGGCATACATAGCATGCAGCCCCTGGTTTGGGGAGGACGACGACGCCCTCATATCCAAGGTCGAGGCCCACCTGAAGGAGGGGCCCCCTGAGTCGAAGATGCTCTACGTCGCCCACGAGCCCATCGCCAGGACGGAGATAGAGGATCGCATCGTGAAGCTCGTGGAAGTCCTCAAGGGGAACTCACGCGAAGACTTCGTCTGGAACTATAAGCGCTACGAGGACGCTGATCACTCTAACCTTCCTCTGAAGGCGATCCCCGACGCCCTAGACTTTTTCTTCCCCGGCATAGTCCAGGACTGAGGGCGGGTCAGCCCCCCGTGATGATGGGGTAAATGACCACCTTATCCCCCTTCTTCAGCACTGCCGAGGGCCAGAGCCGCTTCCCGTTGACGGAGACGCCTATTACCCTCCTGTCGAAGGCGTAGAGGTAGTTCTTGCCTAGACTCCCCACGAACTCCCGGAGGGTGGTCTCCTCCTCGACGACCTTCACCGTCAACTCGGGGAACATCTGTCAAAAAATGATCTCGCCTGTCCTTAAGAATATGGCTTCGACCATGCGACGCGCGCGAGATTTACGGGCCTCCCACCTGCGTTCCTATACTGCGGTCAGCCAGCCTTTACGTTCCTTGACGTTGCCCGCGAGGACCTTCATGAAGTGCTTGGCTATCTCGTCGGTTATGGGGCCGGGGTACTCGTCCCCGAACCTGATGTCGTCGACGCTGGTTATCGGCGTGACCTCCCCCCCTGTGCCGCAGGCGAAGGCCTCGTCCGAGGCGTAGAGCTCAACCCGAGTGATGTCCTTCACCTCGACGGGAATCTCCAGGTCCTTCGGTATGAACTCGAGGAAGGCGTCCCGGGTGACCGACTCCAAGATCGAGGCCGTCACAGGCGGGGTGATCACCTTCCCGTTGCGCACGGTCATGAGGCAGGCCCCAGTGGCCTCGCTGACGAAGCCCCTGCGGTCAAGGAATATGGCGTCGTCGAAGCCGAGCCTAGCAGCCTCCCTCCCCGCGAGCCCGGAGTTGGCGTAGTTGGCCCACGCCTTGGCCTGGGTCGGGAGCGCGTCGGAGGCGAGCCGCCTCCAGCTGCTGATCATGTACCGCCTCTCCCTGGTGAAGGCCTCCTCCTCCAGCCTCGTGGGCATCTCCCAGACAGGGATGACGACGTGCCAGTCGTCGGCCAGGCCCCGTCTCCTGACGGCCTCGGCCTTGGGCCAGATGCGGGGCATGATGTAGGTCGTCTTCCGGTATCCGTTGAGCTTGATGATCTCCCGGGTCGCCTCCAGCAGCTCCTCGTCGGTGTAGGGCACCCCGAGGCCGCAGACCACGGCGCTCCTCCTGAGGCGGTCGACGTGGGGCTGCCACCTGAAGATGTTGAGATCTCCCTCGCCGAGAATGTCCCCCTCGACGTAGGCCCTTATCCCCTCGAATATCCCGTAGTGGAGGGGCTCCATGGCCGAGACGAGGGCATCCTTGGTCTCCGTTACCTCGCCGTTCATCCAGCAGTACTTGGCTCCGTGAAAGCCTGACATACAGAATCAACCAAACCACCTATGATCGAGGACATTAAAAAAACCTCATGGGTACCGCCCCGCGACTTAGTATATTGAAACGAGCGTGTATTTCCTTTCATTCTAGCGGTCTCTAGTCTTCACTGTCTCTGCGGGCCATATAGACGACAAGGATTAGGCCCACCAACGTCATCCCCGTTGAGAACTGCAGCGCTCCTCTGGGTCCGATGGTCTCCGCGATCAGTCCCAGTATCATCGGGTTGATGATCCTGCTCACGTTCCCGAACATGGAGTACATTGCCATGGCGGTGCCTCTATTCTCCTCTCCAGAGCTTTCAGCGACGTAGACGTTACCCGAGGTCAGGTAGATGCCGTAGGCGATCCCCTGGATGCCCAGGAGGGCGCTCACGAGTATCAGCCCCGTGGACTGGGAGACGCTGAAGATCGTGACAGCCGACATCAGCAGCCCGAAGACCATGAGATAAAGAACCCTGAAGCGTTTCGTCAGCGAGCCGACGGGAAGCCTCACCGCCGTGCTCGCCAGCCCCCTCGCCGTGAAACCGATGCCCACCTCAGCCTCGTCGAAGCCGATGCTCGCCCCGTAGACGGGGAAGAACAGGGTCAGGGCGCTGAACATGAGGGAGTTGAGGTAGTTGGCGAATCCCGCGGCCAGGACACGTGGATCCCTGATGATCGATGAGATGCTGAGCCTCTGAACCCTCGCCCTGGCCTCCCTCTTCTCCGTCTCCTCCACGAACTGGAGCATGCCGATGCTCAGGACGGCGAAGCCGCTGCTCAGCAGGAAGCTCACGTCGGGTCCGTAGATCTTCGTGGTGAAACCCCCCAGGAGGGGGCCCACGGTGAAGCCGAGCCCCATGGAGGTCATGTACATCCCCTGGGCGGTGCTCCTGAACTCGGGCTCGGCGACCTCGGTCATGAGGAGGAACCCGTTACCGAAGACCAGCCCGACTCCCAGCCCCAGCAGGATCCTGATTGGGTAGAGGTGGATGGGCGACGAAGCCAGCATGTATGAGAGGGGGACGACGATGAAGATTGCGAGGCCCGGGGTCATCATCCTCTTTCTTCCAAGCCTGTCGGAGAGCCTACCGAATGGCAGTGATAGAAGCAGCATGGCGATGGCCGCGACGGAGCCGTAGGAGCCAAGCACGCTGAGGCTCGCCCCGATCCCCTGGGCGAAACCAGGGAATATGGGCATCACCGTGCTGGTGCTGGCGTCAGCGAGGAAAATCGCCAGGCTGAGGAGGGCCACCTTTCTGGTTAATCCCCTGTTCCCCTCTGATGAGCCCATTCATCTTCAGGGTGTCCAGACGTTTAAAAAACCCAGCAGCCTGTTCGGATGTCCCTATTCGCAAGCTTCTTTCAGGTCGTCGGATTCCTTGAGTGTCTTATCCCTGTCGTAGTTGACCTCGGGCTTCGGACGTTCATCGACGTGCAATTGGAATACATCAGGCCTTGAGTAGTGGCCCACGGCGTCGAAGTCGAAACGGCTGCGGACCACGTCAGCGAGGTCGAGGTCCGCGTAGAGAATTCCCTCCTCACCATACAATGGCCCGGCTATCACCTCTCCCAGCGGGGAGATGATGACGCTACCGCCCCGGCAGATCTCCTCAGGTAAATCCACGAGGTCCTCGACCCCTGCCAGGTCGGAGGGGTACATGCTCTTCGTCACGTACTGGTTGCAGCCGAGGACGAAGCAGCGCCCCTCCAGGGCGATGTGGATGAGGGTGCTCTGCCACCGCTCACGCTGGTCCGCCGTGGGGGCGAGGTAGATCTCGACCCCCTTGCCGTACATGGCGACCCTTGCCAGGGGCATGTAGTTCTCCCAGCAGATGAGCCTTCCGATGACGCCGATCTCCGTCCTGAACGCGGCCAGGGTGCTCCCGTCCCCTGACCCCCAGATGAGGCGCTCCGCAGCCGTGGGCATCAGCTTCCTGTGCTTCCCCATCAGCCTACCGTCGGGGCCGAAGTAGAGCAGGGTGCAGTAGACCGTGCCCCGGCTGTATTCGCTGTCCCTCTCGATGACCCCCAACACAAGGAATACGCCGGCCTCACGGGCTGCCTCCCCCAGCCTCTCGGTGACCGGCCCGGGCACCTCCACCGAGTTGGCCCAGTACCTCTCCCAGGTCAGACGGCCCTCGGGCTTCCTGTCGCCCACGACCGTGCCGAAGCTTAACCCTCGGGGGTATGCTGGGATGAAGGCCTCCGGGAATAGGATCAGCTTGGCCCCCTTCCCTGCGGCTTCGGCTATCAGGCGGACTGCCTTCTCCACCGACGCCTCGCGATCGAATAGGACGGATGCGGCCTGCACGACGGCCACTTTCACTTTCGGAGATTCGTCGCCCATGGTGGTCCCTATTCTCCTCTTCATTATTTGTCTTTTTGGACCGTTCACGATAGTCTTATTACTACTATGCCTTCATCTCTGAGTTTGATGTGAAATGTCGAAGCCACTTCTTTCAAGGGTGAGGCGCGTCGGAAACATCCTCTTCCTCAGCGGCATGATCGGCAGGGGAGATGACAAGGAGACACGCTTCAGGAACACCTTCGAGAGGATCAAGGAGACCCTCGAGGAGAACGGCTCCTCCCTGGAGCACGTAGTCAACGCCACCGTCTACCTGGAGAACCTTGAGGACAGACCCACGATCCTGAACCCACTCTGGAGGGAGTTCTTCCCCGAGAACCCGCCGACGCGTACCTGCGTCCAAGCAGGGCTCCTGGGGAGGGAGATAGAGATCACCGCCATCGCAGAGATCCCCGACTGAGGGCAACCTCGATATAGGATTCCTCTAATCCCAGTACTTCCGGGGATCAGGCATCTTGCCGTAGCCCATTGCGTCGTCAGCCCAGACCCAGAGCCTGTTGAGCTGGGGGACGTTCCGGATGAACCACTTCACGGCGTCGTGGAGGAAACCGGGGGGCTTCGTAAAGCTGCATGTACGGAAACAGTTGTTGCACCCGTTCCCGATCTCGTTCCAGTACTCGAGGCACGCCTCAGCGTCCGTGTACCACTTATACACCCCCGGGTTGTTGGCGTCACTCGGCCCCTCCCAGGTCCTCGGACCCTCGGAGATGGACCGGCTCGGGCAGTGCTTCGCACACTTCTTGCAGACCTCGCAGAACTCGATTATCCCCTCCGGGGCCTGGGGGCTGACCGGCAGGGGGAGGTCCGTGAAGATCTTGAGGATCCTGACGAGGGGGCCCCTCTCCCATGTTATGAGCCTTCCGTGGCGGCCCAGATGGCCGAGGCCGGCCTGGATGGCGATGGGGACGCTGATGGCGGTGTCGTTGCCGGTGGGGACTGCGTGGTAGCCCAGTCCCCTTATGAACTCGGCGACGTGGCCCGCGAGGATGTGCATCCTGCTGTACCCCATGACGGTGGCGACCTCGAGGCGGGTCGGGGAGTAGAGGGTCTCCTCGTACTCCATGGGCACCGTGAGTGCGATGACATATCTATGGCTCTCCGGGATCACCGCCTTCTCCTCGCTGACGTACCCCTCCTCTACGTCCTCGAAGACTATAGGTTTCCCGAAGCGGGTCGCCGTGTACACCCAGCGCCTGTCAAGCTCGCAGAAGCCGACGCCAGCTGCCCCGTAGTACTTCGCCGCCTTCTCGATGATCTTGGCGGCCTTCTCAGGTATCCCCTCCCATCGGGGGATGCCCTCAGGCTTCCGGGCGACACCCAGTGAGCTCCATTTGTAGAAGCCTGTTCCCTGGGAGTAGTGTTCCCCGGGGAGGGTCTCGTACATCCCCGCAGCTGAGTTATATGCGTAGTCGACGAGGGAGTACCCGGGCAGGTCCTTCCTGATCCTCTCGGCCTTCTCCTCTTCGGAGCCGAAGCCTACCGTCCTGCCCGTCTTCTTCAGATGCCTGCCGAAGGCGGAGTCCCTCTGGTCGAACCTCTCGTAGCTGTCATTGGCAGGGTAGATCTCGTTGAAGCTGCGTTCACTCGGCATGGGATTATCGCTGGGATTGGAGCAGGGGGAAATAAAAAACCTTAGTCTGTTGAGGATTCTCTACAGGAGGTTTCCTCCGATGAGTCCGACCCTTCAAGGGGCGAAAGAGATTATACGCACCGTGCATCCTCAGCATTGAGCGTTTATGAGCGGCAATGCCGAGAAGGTGAGGTGCAGCCCCTGCAGGTACCTGAAGCACCTCGACGACACCGAGTGGGTGGACCCCAACGAGCCCTTCACGTGGCAGTGCACCCATCCGGAGCTTGACGGGGAGAAGATGAGCGACATGCGGAAGTTCATGCCCAGGGACTGCGACAAGTACGAGAAGGCGTAGTCAACAGTCCAATAGCTGATTTCTAGGTATTTATACTCCAAAACCGTTCTTACAGCGCATGGAAGGCATAGTAGGATTAATCACAATACTGACAGACGACCTTAAGCCGATGAAGGCTTTCTATTCTGAGGACATGGGATTCAGCGGCCTGAGGGTCCTCAACGCTTGCTGGCCTATGTAATCCTAAACGCCAAACATTTTTTCGTATTTTACCTGCTGTATCTGCATATCGAGAAGTGGTGGACTGGGGGGGATTAACCTAAAATTTTAGGCATAGGGTATTTGTTTATTTGTTGAGTGGGGAGAGGGATTTCAACACAGATTTACTGGTAAATGTCCCTCATACAATAAGGTGTGTATTAATTTCCTTTAATCGAATGTTGGGTATAGGGTCCGGTTGAGTAAATAGCGGGCTCGGTGGGTTACGCTCAATGTCGCGAGCGGATTCTATCCTTTTTTCACGCGCGCAGTTACGATGGGTCTTCCCCACCCATGATGCCCTCTATTGCTTGTCAGTAAACGTTTTCCATACATATCTTTAAGCGGTGGTGCATCCCATTAAATGGTGAAGTGGTATCTCAAGCTAAATACAAGAAAAACTCGCGAATAAAAAACATTGTTTTGGACGTTTTGAAGCCCCACTCACCCCCTCTTCCTGAATTCGCGACCTTCATTAGTAAGCTGGATGGAGTGAACAAGGTGGATATCAACCTGGTGGAGATTGATGAGAAAACAGAGAGCCTGAAGGTTACTCTAAACGGTTCCAACATAAAATTTTACGCCTTGAAGGAACTAATGGAGACACGTGGAGCCGTAATCCATAGCGTAGACCAGGTAATGGCTGAGAAGTAGAGGAAAAAACATGTACACACCTCGCGCGCGCGCAAAGAGCTAACAGAGAAAGAGGAACAAATCATTGAAATCATAAAAGAGGGGTATGGTTCATCACATTTTGATACCAACCAGCTAGCCTCAAATATCGATTTATCCTCATCAACAGTAAGGAGATACTTGGGACACTTGGTTGAAAAAAGATACCTGAATATCGTTAAGGGTGGAGGAAGGTCGAGGAGAAATATCTACTCGTTGGATATGGATTTGGCTTATTCAGACTTCGGTTCGACCATCTCAGATCTAGTGAGTACGTCTCTCGATGTTGTACATGATCATGTCGTAAGTTGGGAACAGACAATTGGCGAAGAAGCTGAGTGGTATCGATATGATGCAGGAAGACTGGCGGTATCGAAATAGAGGATGTTTCAGTGATCGGTTTATCAGTTTAATATTAGAGCAAAATAGCGAGTGCGTTGATGAAAGGAATGAAAATATCCGTGAGAATCAGATTAGAGTGGTTTAGAAAACATATAACCAATGGTTAGATTTCGCGTGTGATTTCGAGGATGAGAATTGGAATATGGAACTCAAGTGCGGGGCGCGCGTGCAAGCCACCAAACATAATTTTAAAAGGGATCTTGTATACCGACATAGCTGCATGAGGGAACGCCCTCAGGGTATTCTTTTCATGCGAACAGAAAAGGAGTGAAAGTATTGGGTTATAGAGAGAGGCGCGGTAGATACGATAGTGGTCCCAGAGAGATGCACAAGGCCATATGTGCTGACTGCGGTAATGAATGTGAAGTTCCGTTTAAGCCCACGGCGGGACGACCTGTCTACTGCCGTGAGTGCTACGCGAAGCGCAGGCCGCCGAGAAGGTACTAGAAAGCTCGGCCGCGCCTCAAGCGCGACGGGGTTTAAAGACCGTCTAAGAATGTTATTTTTTTTTAGATTTATCCATTATATCTTAGGAAGTAATAGCTTGCATATGTGTACACATACAAAGTTGTGTGCATTAAGGGTGTAATCCTTTTTGAAAAAGAGGAGAAAGTAAGGCGCCCGCGCACATGGGGTAAGTTTCTTGAAAAAAGCTATAAACGAAGTAGATAAGGTGGAATGCGAGGAGAATGAACCTCGCATACATTCTGATTAACACTGAAATGGGCTCTGAAGCGAAAGTGACCAACGACCTGAATAAAATCGAGGAGGTAAAGGAGGTCTATGCAGTCTATGGCGTATACGACCTCATAGTGAGGATCGAGGCCGAGACAATGGAGAAGCTCAAGACGGCCATCAGCGACAGCATCAGGACGATTGAAAACGTTCGGACAACACTGACGATGATAGTGGTGGACTAATTTCAAGCTCCTTTTTTCATTTCATATTTACCTAATCCTGAAAGGGCCTCTGCGCGCGCGCAAAATGTCGGGTCAAAGGTATCTTCCCCGGTCTACTGGACACACATGAGTAGAGCATATATGGAACTTAACGACCTACGGCTGAAGAGAGAAAATCAGGGCATAAGATTCTATCTATTAGTGAACAGATCCCCTGTGAAAGGGGAGTATCCAAAGTTCGACTATTCTCAACTCTTCAAGAGTATAGGCGTTGAAGTCGTTCACGCTGATAATCCACCAGAACTAGCGCGCGCGCACATGCAAGTTAAAATTTATGGCTTGTGATGATTGTCCAGAAAATAACCACTTCGTCATCTGTTTCATTACAGTCAGGACAGTCATTAACAGATAAATGAGCTTCCTCTCTACATTCTAAGCAATGAGAGTACATGACCCTCAGGTCACCGACTCTTCTCTCTCGTTTGCATCTCCACTGACCTTTTGCGAATTTCGAGTTTCGTTTCGGATTCGTTAAGATGTCATCTACTGCTTGTTGGATGCGTTTTTTGTCCACTTTTGACCTTTTTTTAAGCTTCTTGTCGAATAGGCGCCTGAATCTAGACGTCAGCGACATTGAAGACCTCTTGATAGGTCAGAGTTTTCCCTTTTCTACCATCCGCCTGGACTTCTTTCCACTGTTTCAAAGCGTCTTTATGAAGGCATAAGCTAAGGTCTTTGAGAAGCTCTTCATCGATCTCGAATTTTCTGACTGCTTTATCCTCTGGGATCCGATATAGTAGCGGGGTCTTAAAGGGGGTCCCTTCTATCGTGATGTTTCTTCGATAAGGATGAGGGAGAGAATATACTATGGATAAGAGTTTTTTCAGGGAGTAGGGTGTGTATCTTG
>JAUVYU010000022.1 GCA_030602935.1 Candidatus Bathyarchaeota archaeon
CCGTGTAGACAACCCCGGAGGCCCCGAAAGCCCGAGCAGCAAGGATCAGGTGAGTCGTTACCCGCTTATCACGTGCAGGACGATGCCCCAACCTCAGAACGCGAACGACCATAATCACTGAAGCTATGCGGTTCCCCCTTAGAAAACTAGCCCTATAATGACATAATAGAGGATAGGCTCGGAAGAGATAAAACCCCTAGAACACCCTATAAATGAGGAAGCAGAATGCCCTCCAAAATCAGTTACCCCCTCATACTGGTCAACCTGAAGACCTACAGCGAAGCCATGGGGAAAAAGGCCGTGGAGCTAGCCGAGACAGCCGAGAAAGTACACAATGAAACCGGGGTCTGCATAGCCGTCGCCCCGCAGACCGTGAACATCTCCCCCATCATAAAGGCCATCGGCATCCCCGTATTCGCCCAGCACGTCGACCCTGTAGGACACGGAAAGTACACCGGTCACATCCTCCCCGAGGCCATGGCAGAGGCAGGCTGCGCAGGCACACTCATCAGCCACTCCGAGCGGAGGCTCGAACTGGAGATCATCAAGGCAACCATAGATGGGGCAAAGGAGGCGGGCCTAACCCAGGTCGTCTGCGTCGACACGATAGCGAGAGGCCGACAGGTGGCCCCGTTCAGCCCAGACGCAATCGCCATCGAGCCCCCCGAGCTCATAGGGACCGGAATCCCCGTCTCCAAGGCAAAGCCAGAGATAGTCTCAGGCTCCGTCGAGGAGGTCCACAAGGTCAACCCGAATATAAAGGTCCTCTGCGGCGCCGGCATCACAAGCGGCGAAGACGTCACCGCAGCCCTCAGCCTGGGAGCCGAGGGAGTACTCGTGGCGAGCGGCGTCGTCAAGGCAGATAGCCCATACGAAAAACTCCTGGAGCTGGCCAACGCGATGAAGGCCTAGCCAACGTCACCCAAGAGACTCGACGACGGACTCGATGAGCGCCCTGTACTCCCCGATTAACTGGTCCACCCTCTCACCCGACCCCGCCTCAGCGTACAGCCTGAAGACGGGCTCCGTCCCACTCGGCCTCACAAGGATCCAGCTCCCATCGGGGTAACCCAGCTTCAATCCGTCGACGGTCTCGACCCTCGGGGCCTCAACGGAGTCCCTCAACTCCTCCAGAACCCGCCCCTTAACCTCATTCGGACAGGCAACGCGGTCCTTCCCCTGAGAGTACTGAGGCAGCTCACCGAGGAGCTCAGAGAGGGGCCTACCACTCCGGGCCATGATCTCAAGGACCAAAGCCATCGCCATCGTCCCGTCGCGGACCTGAAGAAGGGGGCCGTACATGATGCCGCCATTCTCCTCACCCCCGAGGACGATGCCGGAGTCCACCATGGTCCGCGAGACGTCGACACTCCCCACCCTCGTCCACACCACGCTGCCACCACCCTCCGAAACCACGTCCTCTATGACCCTGGATGAGCTCACCGGCGTCGCCACATCGGTCCCCGGATTCCTGGAGAGGAAGTCCCGGGCGACCAAGGCGAAGGAGCGGTCACCCCAGTGAACCTCGCCTCCCTCGTCCACGAAGATCGACCTGTCCCCGTCGCCGTCAAAGGCCACCCCCACGTCCGCCCCGGAGGCCTCCACCAGAGCCCTCAACCCATCCAAGTTATCGGGCCTGGGCTCGGAGTCCCTCCCCGGGAACCTGCCGTCAACATCGACATTAACAGTATGAACCTCGCACCCGAGCTCCACGGCCACCGAGGGAGCGGTCAGCCCGGCGACGCCGTTCCCCGGGTCCAAAGCCACCCTCAGGCCGGCACCCCTCACAGCGTCCACGTCAACGTGGCTCAGGACAGCCCTCCGGTACGGCTCCAAGGCATCAATGGAACGCACAGCCCCGATCCTATCCCAGGGACAGAGCTCAGGCCCCCCTCCGAAGAACAGACCCTCTATCTCCGCCTCCTGCCCCCGGGAGACCTCCACCCCATCCGAGGCCATCACCTTAACCCCATTGAACTCGGGAGGATTATGGGAGGCCGTGACCATGAGCCCCCCATCAAGCCCGAACTCCTTCACGGCGTACTGCAGCGCCGGAGTCGGAAGCATCCCGGCATCATGGACACTGCACCCAACCGAAAGAAGCCCACTGATAACAGCATCCCGAAACATGGGGCCACTCGTCCGCCCATCCCTCCCGACAGCGACCTCCCCCCCCAGGAAGTGACCGACAGCAGCAGCCAGCAGAGTAACCAAATCCACCGTAAGATCCCTGTTAACGACCCCTCGGACCCCATTGGTCCCGAAGAGCCGCCCCACTACATCACCTGACCGGGCTCAAGAATGCTCTCGGTGACCGTCTTCGAGGGGCAGATGGAGACCCCCTGGGTGATGGTGACGCCATCAGAGATCGTCGCGTAGTCCCCGATGAGGCTGCCTGACTCGATCTTCACCCATCGCTCGATGCTCGCATTCTCACCGATGATGGCGTTCCTGATCGAGGAATAGTCGCCGATGGTGACCCCCGGGAAGATGATGGATCTCTCGATCCTGCATCCCTGCCCTATCTGAACGTGGTCAGAGATGGATGTATCCGGGCCAATAACGGAATGTGTGCCGATTAGTACACCGTTCCCCAGACTGGAGGGCTCCAAGACCGTCGCCGTCTCATCGACAACACAACCCTCACCTACAGTAGAGCCGTTGAGCTTCTCAAGAACCAGATGGTTGGCCTCAAGATATGCATCCGGGACCCCGATGTCAACCCATAACCCATGGAACTCATACCCATAGAGCTTACCCTCCTTAGCTAATTGGGGAAACACCTCCGTCTCTGTGGAGACCTTCCCATCCGGTATATAGTCCAACACCTCTTTGTCAAGGACGTAGATGCCTGCGTTTATCAGGTTACTCGGAGCGGTTCCGAGCTCAGGCTTCTCTACGAAGCGGAGGACCTTATCATCACCATCCAGCTCCACAGCCCCATAACGGCTCGGGTCGGGCACGCGGATAAGAGCGATAGTCGCTAAACCCCCCTTTCTCTTATGGTGCTCAATCAATTGACCATAGTCGATGTCAGAGATGACGTCCCCGTTCAACACAAGGAAAGGTTCACCATCAACGAGAAGCTCAGCAGCCTTCTTGATCGGCCCACCGGTTCCAAGGGGCCTGGCCTCTCTCGAATATATGATCCCAAGATCAAACTTCGTGGGACCGAAATACCTCACAAGGGCCTCCGCCATATAGTTTACAGCCAGGACAATCGTGTCCACTCCACTGTTGGCGAGGTTCTTGAGGGTCCAATCTAGCATAACTTCATTTGCGAGGGGAAAAAGCATCTTCGGGCGGGTGCAGCTCAGGGGCCTCAGCCTCGTGCCGAACCCCCCCGCAAGAACGAGGGCCTTCAAATCATTCACCGTCTATAGAACACCATGTAAAAACGCTTAAGAAACTTTTGAATTTACAGCGTCACTCTAGGAGGTAGCTCAGGTTCTTATCAAGCGCTTCTGTCTCAAACGTCTCATACCGCTCCAGAGAGCCCAGATCATACCAGAAAGCGTCGCTGATGTAAGGCAGGACAGGTATATCTTTCTCGATCAGGAATGGAATTACATCCCCCATTATGTCAAAAGACTCCGAGGGGTCCATCTCATGAAGACGGTTCAACTCCTCCAACACTGAACCGCTGAAAACCAGCATACCAACGCTCACAGGGAGCTCAAGTTCAGGTTTCTCGATGAACTTAGAGATGAAGCCATCAACTATCTCTGCGGTACCGACTCGGATCTTGAAACCATTCGACAGAGCCATAGTGGCCCCCGCATTTGCATGAATATGTTTCGTGACCATCTCCCGTAGATCGAAGTCGGATAAAATATCCCCATAGTAGACTACGAGGTCGTCGTCTCTGGCCAAGACTCCCTCCCTATAGGCGTTTACCAGGGCATTGGCGCTTCCGGGGAAATTAGGATCATCAAGGACGTATTCAATGTGTACTCCAAACCTGCTGCCATCATTGAAATAGTTCCTAATCTGCTGGTGCTTGTATCCCACCAGTAAAACGAGATCATTAATCCCGTGATAAGCAAACAGTCGAATGATGTACTCCAGAACGGGCTTCTGCTCATCGCCCACTGGGATCATACACTTCTGGAAGTAGTATGTGAGGGGGCGGAACCGTGTCCCTTGGCCCCCTGCAAGTATGACTCCCTTTAGTTTACGCTCTCCCAAGCTACTCCACCTTAACGATTAACATTACTAACCCAATAATTGAGACGAGCATCGCAATCGGTGTGAATATCCTAGGGCTGATAATGTCCACACCAGCTCCTAACGAGAAATAGGTAAGCATGAAACCTATGGCGAGGAGGATAGCCCCAAACAGGTAGATTGTTATTCTTGAGAAATTTAATCCATTCCCCTCAGACATGAATATCACTGCACTTCTACGGCAGCCTAATATAAAATAGAGATGTTTTAGACTGACTCAAGCTTAGCTGGGAGGTACTCATCTACTATGTAGGTTAAGCCGTAGCGGCTGAACGCCTCCAGTTCGGCCTTCTTCCCTATCTTCATGAATATATCGATCTCCCTCTGCCATATCTCGCCTGTGTAACGGGGATCTGTCTTGAGCTCCCGGAGCCGCTTGGAGTCATGCTCAGTGAGGTTCTCTGTTGGCAGTTTATAGTCTATGATGTCGGTTCCCCACACCCCTATCCACTTTGCCTCCGGCGTCGCCAGGTCCCTCAGGTGGGCGGCGTTGGCTGAGCCTGAGATGATGACCATGGCTATGTGGATGCCCCAGGGGTCGCCGTCTGTGAAGATGTATATGGGTAGGCCCCATTGCTGGTTCAACCTGCGGATGATCTTGCGCGTCGACCTAGGTGACTGCCCAGCGGTGTGGACGAGGATGGCGTTGAACCTCTCATGCGCCTTCTCCTCTATCAGCCTGTTGAACATGGCGCCCTTCTCGATTACCAGAACCTTATCCGCTGAGGTCTCAACGAACTCCGAGCTAGTAACAGCCGGTCCAACCATGACACCATCCGGATGGTCCGTGAGGTTCATCCTCCGACCTTCGTAACCTGGGACGGTGTACTCGATTGTTAGGTCGCCAAATATGGCGCTGCGCTCCTCAGGGAAGATTCCGAAGTCCTCCCGGGGTCTGTTCAGGGCCACCTCGAGGTCGATGATGATGTTATCTGACTCCGGCTGACCGCTGAACTCTATATCCTGCTGGCCCCTCGCAGAGTAGTAGACCTCCCTGAGGGTGCTCGTCTTCCTCATGCTCACCAGTTCCCTAGCGAACCACGCGGTCCAGACCATCTGCGTGAAGGGCCGGATGTGCCTGATGTTCCGTGCGTGCCTCCTGGTCGTGCGTGAGCCAAGAATGTACTGTCGAAGCTCCGGGTCATATATGATGTTGTCAGTGGACCTACTCTGCATCATGATCCAGGGGAACTCCCTGTTCTGAATCTGCTCATAGATGAGGTTGCCTAGCTGTTTCAGGCTAGCCTCTGTTATTTCCCTCCGCTTATCGGCGTCCTTATGCGGCGTCTCCGACAATTGTGGTCACCTCCTTTATTTTCTCCTCGACATCAGGAATTGCCGTGCTTACCGCTCTTAAAAGCGGTTCTATATCCGGATAATCCTCCTTATCCGAGAGTTTTGTTGAGAACTCCGCTATCTTTGGGAGGAATTTTTCGAAGATGTCAAGCCTGCGTCTCTCCTTGGCGGCCCTTTGACTACGGGAGATAAAGATCCTGAGGCTTCGGGCAGCGGTCCGTATCGCGTTTGTTATCTCCCTCTCAACCTCAGGTTGGTCCGCCATGTACTCTTTACCTACTGTCTTGTAGGGGATCTTGGTGGAGCAGACGTGGACCACTACAACAAGAGGAGTGTCCGAGTATACTTTGTAGGTGGACCAGTTGATGTTCTTGTTGATTACCTTCCAGATTACGCCACTCGATTCATCGAAAAGGAGCGGGATGCGGTTCGCGTAGCGGATGATGGTGGTTCCGCTTTTATACTGCTTCGAAATGGAGCTGCCGGTTGCCACTGCGGCTTCTACAATGAATGGGAAGCCTAGGTATGTGGACGGCTTCCTCGTCACTACCTTGAGGAAGTCCTCCTCTGTCAGGTTTAGCTCCTTCCTTATCCCGGTCTCTAGGAGCTCCTCCCCGATGGGGGAGAGACAGCTGGGGTCTGGACGCTTAAAGTCCGAGAACTGCCGCGCCGTCCTGACCAGGGTTACGATGTCCTCTGGCTTTAGGGACTTGGGTTTAGCCCTACGGCTGATCCCCGCTGCCTTGAGGAAGTTGTCAGCGGTCTTCTGTCCGATGCCCTGGAAATGTTCCATCATGAAGGCCTTCATGCTCTTCTCCTTCGTGACGGAGACGAGCCTTCGGAAGTTCTCGACGTCTATACCGTGGGGGTGAGGCTTCACCGCTTTGGGGAGTGGGGGCATCTTCTCAGTGCCTCTCTCATAGCGGTAGAGTCGTCCCGCGGGGTCTACGAATGTTAAGTCCGCGTAGGGATTGACTATAGCCGTCTCCTTCAGGTAGTCGAGGAGCCTGCTCTTTATCCTGCTGTAGTCTCCCTCCATCTGGAGCTCGACGACTGTGCCCCTCCACTTCTTCTTGTTCTCCATCACTCTGTGTCGAAGAATCAGCGGCCTGTTGTTCTGGATGTCGATCATCATCTCGTATTCGTGTATCTCTCCTCCGGTGCTCGATGTGATGGTGACCGGTTTATGCGTGGTTATCTGGCCATATAGGATTGTGATTGTTCCTCCGAGGCCGAATGTACCTCTGGCCTGCTTAAGCGTGTATTTGGAGCCGTAGAATACTTTTCCGAAGCAGTTGGGTATCTCCTCCGGAGGGAGGCCTGTGCCATTGTCGGAGATCCTCATTATATAGACGTTTGCGCCTGGTTCGGACGCTGAGACCTCGGTTATCCGGAGGTATATCTCTGGCAGGGCCTTCTGGGCCTCGCATGCGTCCAGGGAGTTTTCCAGGAGCTCCCTCACGGCGGCGTAGATCGCTCTGCTTGGGTTGCTGAAGCCCGCGATCTCCCTGTTTCTGTAGAAGAAGTCGGACGGGCTCATGGACTGGTACTCTATTTGTGCTATTGTTTCCTCAACTCCGGTTTTATCTCGGGGCTCTCATACCACAGTTCTCCCCTGTCTTTTTTCATTTTCCTTCGGTAGGCGTTAAGGAAGTTCCAGACCGTCTTGTGGAATGCTCCTCTCAATAGCATCAGTATTGCCTCACGGGCTACTTGTAGGTTCTCGACGTGTCCGATGTAGGCGACGGTGTGTCCGTATACGCTTATCTGGGTCTCGGTTAGTTCCTCTAGGAGAGCCCGGGATTTTCCGTCTTTTCCGATCATACGCCCTTTTAAGCGCGCGAGTGCGTTTTTCGAGTTTCCAGCGTAGTCGGTTAGGTCGATTATGTTTAAGTCGAAGTCCTCTTTGGCGAGTGCTTCAACTTTACGTGGGTTGAATCCGCGTCCGATAGCCTTCACGATGTTTGCGACGGTGAAAAGGACTGTTACGTCCTTCTGCTCAGGATTGACTACTATCTCGACGGCCCCGGAGGCGCTTTCGATTTCGATGGTAACCTTGAAGAATCGCTCTATTCTTCTTTTTGCGTTCCCATTCGGGCCTATGAGGACACCAATGCGGTCCTGGGGTATCTTAAGATATCTTCTCTGACTCACCTTTCACCCACTGCTCCAGTTCCTCCGCATCGTGTGTGTCTACCCCTAGCCTCCCGAAATATGAGTTTATGTTGGTTATGTCCCTTGTGATCAGCGACTGGGAGAGGGGATGGCTCGTCAGCATGGCTTGTGAGACATCGAATATGACAGGGATCCCCTCCCAGACCATTATGTTGTATTCGCTGAGGTCTCCGTG
>JAUVYU010000149.1 GCA_030602935.1 Candidatus Bathyarchaeota archaeon
TGAGCCGGAGGTTGAGGCGGTCGTCGAGGAGCCATTCGTCGAGGTCATCGTGGAGGCTGAGTCCAGCTTCGAGCCCGACTTTGATGTCAGGGAGATCATGGAGACCTTCGCCAAGAACATCGCCATGAAGATAAGGCTCGTGAAGCTGCTCAAGGACGGCGAGGTGAAGCTGGAGACGTTCAACAGGCTCTTCGAGAGCTACGCGGCCCGCGGGGAACTCCTGATGAACAGCAGGAACGAGATGATGGAGCGGGTCAAGTTCGACCTGGACAACATGGAGAGGGGGCTCAACGAGGCGAGGATTGGCCTCGAGGAGCTGAAGATCCGGATGTCCATAGGCGACGCATCTGACGAGGAGTACAACGCCAAGGCCCCCGGTTTCGAGTGGGACATACAGAAATACCAGGGCGACGTCGAGAAGGGCAGGGCTGAGATAAAGTTCCTAGGGGACCTGAACACGGTGATCTCTGAGGATGAGATCTCCGAGCTCAAGGACCTCGGTGGAGAGGGGCTTGACTCCCTTGAGGACCTTACCTACTCCGGTGCGATCAATCCGGAGATCGCTCACAGGATCAAGGTGACCCTTGACGAGGCCCTGAGCTGCCTCTCGAACACCTGCGTGGGTTAATACCCCAACCCCTTTTTTCCGTTTTTTATTGTTCATCGGTCTTTCTTGTTCAGGTTACATTTCTTGTCCGGGTTACATTTCGTTGAATTAGACACGCATCATCTAGGTATCTGATGGATTCTTCCGGGCTGAGTGAACCTGTCGAATGCGTGAACGCAGCGGGGTATCCGCTGCTGTTGTTTCTCAAGGTGACGCTGCTGACTCTGATCGTGGGTGGCGTCCATGCTGCGAGGAGTTAGCTGGACCGATTTCGGTGCAGGAGTCTTCCTGTTCTTGATATTCTTCCAGTTGCTGACGCTGATCCTGTACGGTAGAATCACGATCGAGGAGTCGAATCTACCCCTGCTGATCATTGAGACCGTGGCGATGGGGGCGTTCACGGTCTACTACTGGTATGTACAGCTCAAGGAATAGAGCGGGTTATGTAAAAATATCCTATTCCTGTTCATCAGCTGAAGGTCTCCTAGTCACATCTCGCTGAATTACACAGGTTCCTAAAGAGTTCCTGATGGACTCCTCGGAGCCGAGTGTCTGTGTCTGCATCCCCACGTACAATGAGGCGGGTACCATCGGCGAGGTCATCTCCCGCATTGAGGGGATTGAGGACTGTGATCGTCGTGGTCGACGATAACAGCGGCGATGGCACCTCTGAGATCGTCAGGAGGCTGATGGGGGAGTACGGGAACATCCGCCTGATTGAGAGGGAGGGAAAGCTGGGGCTGGGCTCCGCTCTTACCGAAGGGTTCGAGGAGGCATTGAAAATGAAGCCGGTTCCCGACTTCATCGTATCCATGGACGGGGACCTCTCCCACGACCCCTACGAGATCCCCGGGCTGGTACGGTCCTGCGATAATTGTGCGATGAGTATAGGAAGCAGATATGTCGAAGGTGGCGAGGTCCAGGGGTGGACGATGTGGCGGAGGGCTGTCTCCGTGGGGGCGAACCTCCTGGCACGGTACTTGGGAGGGCTCCCGGTCAGGGACTGTACATCCGGTTTCAGGTGCTACAGCTCGGATCTGGTCAAGGACTTGATTGGGAGCGTCACCAGGGAGGGGTTTGACTTCCAGATCGATACCCTGATGAACGCTGTCAGGAAGGGCTACGAGGTCAGGGAGTATCCGATCAGCTTCAGGGACCGGGAGGCTGGTGAGAGCAAGCTTGGATTAGGGGAGTATCTTAATTTCCTGATACTGGTTTTTTCCCGTTTACGTTTCTGAGTGACCTGAGTTGCGGGCAGGATGATGGCTTAGGCTCGCATTGATGAGTGGGATGTAGTGGATAATGGTTCTTTTAAGCCTCCAGTTCCAGTTTGGGAACTGAACAGCCTTGGAAGATGAGGTTTCCAGTATCCATACGGATGCCCTGGTAGTGGATACCCACTGTGATACCCTGAAGTGCCTCTCCCCTGGGTTCACCAGTCCCCGCGACTCCATGTGGGACGACAGATCGGCCTTCGGGCTCGGCGAGAGGTCTACCCTGGGCCACGTGGACATCCCCAGGCTGATGGATGGAGGAGTCGACTGCCAGGTCTTCGCAGTCTCGTCCTCGAGGGAGAGGACGCCTCCCTACGCCCTCAGGACCGCCCTTGAGATGATCGACGTATTCTACAGGGAGTGCGAGAGGAACGTGGAGACCATTGCGCCCGTGACCTGCTACCAGGAGATCGTGGAGGCGGTTGAGGGGGGCAGGGTGGCGGCGATGCTCTCGATAGAGGGCGCGGACGTCATCGAGGGGGAGCTGTCCATGCTCAGGGTCTTCCATCGCCTCGGGGTGAGAATGGTCGGCCTCGTCCACAGCCTCAGGAACCTCCTAGCTGACGGCGTCACCGACAGGCGGACGGGGGGAGGGTTATCCGAATTGGGGGTGCAGGCGGTCGAGGAGATGGACTGTCTGGGCGTCATCGTGGATGTCTCCCACATCAACGACGCCGGGTTCTGGGACGTCATGGAGGTCGCCAAGGGCCCGGTCATCGCCTCCCACTCCAACTGCAGGGCGGTCTGCGACCATCCCAGGAACATGACCGACGAGATGATAGGCGCTCTTGCAGAGGGGGGCGGGGTGATGGGGATGAACTTCGCCCCGTCCTTCGT
Organism: Candidatus Bathyarchaeota archaeon; assembly: GCA_030602935.1. Lineage (GTDB taxonomy): Archaea > Thermoproteota > Bathyarchaeia > TCS64 > TCS64 > BS750m-G28. The sequence continues at coordinate 2,719 of JAUVYU010000149.1, forward strand.
CCACGCCACGGATCCCTCCGTGGAGACCCTCGTTGACCACATAGACCACGTTGTTGAACTGGTTGGCCCAGATCATGTTGGACTCGGATCAGATTTCGACGGCATTCCCTCGACGCCCGTGGGCCTCGAGGATGTAACCAAGATGCCCAGTATCACCTCAGAGCTCTTGAAGAGGGACTACGGGGAGGAGGATATTCGCAAGATACTGGGCGGAAACCATCTCAGGCTGATGAAGCAGGTGATAGGCTAGCACAGTTCAACATCTGCACGGAGAAAGTTGTTTCAACTCAATGTTTTTACTTAGGCCTTCCGTCTGGATTCTTAGAGATGTCAAAGACGGAGTTGAACGAGGACCAGAGAAGCATCCTCAAAGCCCTCTACAAGCTAGCTGAACCCTCCGGGTGTAAGGCCATCGGCGAGGCCTCCCAACTTAACTGGAGGAGCGTCATGGGGAAGATGCGTGGACTCAGCAGCCAAGGGCTCGTTGAGAAACCTGAGAAGGGGAAGTACATCATCAGCGAGAAGGGCAAAGAGGAAATCTCCTAATTTCCCTTTTTTTCGTGGATGCACGTGGGCTAATACCTTATAAATACGTGACCGTGAGTGTTTTTCAGGTAGGCGTTTAGGTCATGGTGTATTGCACCAAGTGTGGAGCCGAGAACGAGGAAGACTCCACTGTCTGTAAAGATTGCGGTGTGAGCCTCCGCCGTACCCCTGCCAGGGTCTATAGGCGTCGGAGGGATGACGATCTCTGCTTCGGGTCGAGGGGGGGAATGAACTGGTTCGGGCTGTTCATCGGTTGCATGATCATTCTGGCCGGCCTCTCGCAGCTGCTCCAGGGCACCTACTGGTGGGCGTCGTGGGACAGGCTCTGGCCGATTCCGGTCATCCTGCTGGGTTTGATCATCATCTTCAGCGCCCTGTCGAAAAACAGGTGATTTTACCCCTTTTTCTCGCATGGCTCTTCGCAGTTGTCGCAGATCGCGTCGTGGCTCAGGCCTGATAGCTGGATCCGAGTGTACATCCAGTAGACGGAGAGGGCTATCACCAGGAGGTCGAGGCCGAGGT